>CAYXYM010000085.1:0-2805 GCA_964469285.1 uncultured Gammaproteobacteria bacterium
AGTCGCGGCCGACCCGCCGGAATCCCTGGTCGAGCATGTGACCCTCGGTTGCGCCGACGACGACATAGTCGCAAGTGTTCGCCGGCAGACCGAGCAGGCGGTCGCGTACGGCGCCGCCGACGAGATAGGTTTCCATGCGCCAATGCTAACGATTTTGCTAGATTGGCGTCGTGCGTACGCTGCTAATCCTCTCGGTGTTGCTGCTCCAGGGTTGTTACTACGGCCAGGCGATTCGTGGCCAGATGGAGCTGCTGAACAAGCGGGAGCCGATCGAGCGCGTGATCGAAGACCCTGCAACGCCGGATGCATTACGCAAGCGGCTTGAGCTTGCGCGCGCGATTCGCGCGTTCGCGAGCGAGGAACTCGGCCTCCCGGACAACGCAAGCTACACCACTTATGCGGACCTCGGTCGGCCATACGCCGTCTGGAACGTGACCGCGACCGCGGAGTTCTCGGTCCAACCCGTCGTCTGGTGCTTTCCGTTCGTCGGCTGCGTGCCGTATCGCGGTTATTTCAGAGAGGACGCGGCGGAGGCGTTCGCCGACGGGTATCGCGAATCCGGCCACGACGTGCGCGTCGGCGGCGTCAGCGCGTACTCGACCCTCGGCTGGTTCAGCGATCCGCTGTTGAATACCATGCTCGTACGCGACGAAATTGAGCTCGCCGCCGTCGTCTTCCACGAACTTGCCCACCAGCAGCTTTATATCAAGGGTGACACCGCGTTCAACGAGGCGTTCGCGACGGTCGTCGAGGAAGAGGGCGTACGCCGGTGGCTGGTCGAGCAGGGCAGGCCGGACGCGATCGGTGAGTACCGCGCACGCCGTGCGCGCAGCGAGCGATTCGCGGAGCTGCTGCGCGAGACGCGCGATGAATTGCGCCAGCTGTTTCTGAGCGACGCTTCGCCGGAGGCAATGCGCGCCGCGAAGGCCTTTGAGTACGACGCCCTGCGCACTCGCTACCGGCAGGTGCGCGATGACGAGTGGGGTGGTTACACGGGTTACGACCGCTGGTTCGAGCGCGAATTGAACAATGCGGATCTCGCGGCGGTCGGTACCTACAACGATCGCGCGCCGGCGTTGCGCGCGCTACTTGCGTCGCTGGAGGGTGACCTAGACGCGTTCTATCGCGCCGCGAATGATTACGCGGCGCCCGATCGCAGATAAGCCGGCGCTGCGAGCGCGAGGCTCGTCGGCACGATTCCGAGCTCGGCGAGGCCGGGGCCACCTCTGCAAACGCTGTCCGCTTGCAACGAGCGCCAGTTATCGCGAGTGAACGGCTTGCCGGGTACTAACTCCAAAACCGTCGCCTGCAACTTGCCGAGCCAGCGCGGCAGGCCGACGATGCGCCGGTTGAGTTGCGACTCGCGGGCGACGAATTCAACGAGCGCGCGCAAGGTGTAGACCTCTGGCCCGCACAGCGAGTAGCGCTGGCCGCGAGTGGCTCGGTCAGTCAGCGCGTTCATAAATGCTTGCGCGACGTCGCCGACGAAGACGGGCTGGAACCGCGCATCCGGGCACGCGAGCGGAAAGACCGGCGCGACGCGCAGCAGGTCGGCGAACCGGTTGGTGAGCGTGTCGCCAGGTCCGAAGATTACCGAGGGCTGGAAAACGGTGTACGCGATTTGGTCGCCCGCGTGGACGCGCAACGCGGCCTCCCCCTCGCCCTTCGTACGCAGGTACAGGCTCGGCGCGTTTGCCGCATCGGCGCCAAGCGCGCTCATGTGCAGCAGGCGGTGTACGCCTGCATTGCGGGCCGACTGCGCGACCTTGCGCGGCAACTCGACGTGCGCGCGTCGAAACGTTTCACCGCGGCCCTCGTTGAGGATACCGATGAGGTTGACCACCGCGTCGCAATCGCGGAACAGCGCCGCAAGCGCCGACTCGTCATGCACGTCGGCGCGCACCATGCGGACCGTCGGCAGCACGCTGAGCCCCCGGTGGCGTTGCGGATGGCGCGTCGCGACCGTCACGCGGTGGCCGTCGCGCGCGAGGCGCGTGACCAAGTGGCCGCCGACGAAGCCGGTACCGCCCAGAACACAGATGTTTTGGACCATGCTGCTACTATAACGAGTCGGAGGTTCTATGCCATTTGCGTCCATCAATCCAGCGACCGGCGAGGAGGTCGCACGGTACGACGCGCTCGACGACGCGGGTGTGGAGCGGGCGTTAGCCATGGCCGCCCAAGCGGCGCCGCAGTGGGCCGCGACACCGGTCGCCGACCGACTTCCGTTGCTCGAGACCGTCGCCGCGTTGCTGGACGAACGCCGCGACGCGCTCGCCGAACTCATGACGGTCGAAATGGGCAAGCGCCCTGAAGAAGCGCGCGGCGAAATCGAAAAATGTGCGCTCGCGTGCCGCTTCTACATCGAACACGCCGCAGCCTGGCTCGCCGACGACGTCGTCGCTTCAGACGCGTCGCGCAGTTACGTCGTACGACAGCCGCTTGGCGCAGTGCTCGCGATCATGCCGTGGAATTTTCCGTTCTGGCAGGTGTTCCGGTTCGCGGCACCGGCGCTCGCGGCCGGCAACGTCGGTCTGCTCAAGCACGCGTCAAATGTCCCGCAATGCTCGCTCGCGATTGCGCGTGTGTTCCATGACGCTGGCGCGCCGCCGGGCGTCTTTCAGGCGTTGCTCGTCGGCTCGGACCGCGTGGAGCGATTGATTGCGGATGCGCGCGTGCGCGCGGTCACGCTGACCGGCAGCGAGGGCGCCGGCCGCGCTGTGGCTGCACAGGCGGGCGCACAGCTGAAGAAATGCGTGCTCGAGCTCGGCGGTTCCGACCCGTTCATCGTGCTCGACGACGCGG
>CAYXYM010000086.1:0-3709 GCA_964469285.1 uncultured Gammaproteobacteria bacterium
GTTGTCGGGTTGTTCGAGTCCTTGATCGCGCAGTTCACCGCGCTCGCAATCCTGCTGCCGGTGGTCGCAGGGCAGTCGGGCAACGCCGGCGCCCAGGCACTCGCGGTGACCATGCGCGGTCTCGCGCTCCGCGAGATTGGAATACGCCAATGGCGCTCGGTGTTGACGAAAGAAGTCCTCGTCGGACTCACAAACGGTCTCGCTCTCGCAGTCACATGTGGCCTGGCCGTGTACTTGTGGAGCGGTACTGTAGGGCTCGCATTGATCATCGGCGTGGCGATGGTCATGTCTATGCTCGCCGCTGGCATCGCCGGCGCGCTGGTGCCGTTGATCCTCACCCGCTTCGGACAGGACCCGGCGACCGCGTCGTCGATTATCCTGACCACGATCACCGACGTCGCCGGATTCTTCTCCTTCCTCGGCACCGCGACGCTTCTGTCGTTCATGCTGTAGATGTCCACCCAATGGCGCCTCGCCAGCAACATCGCCCTATTCCGGTCGCACGACGGCAACCTGTCCATACGACGCAGTGCTGGCGACGAGCAGCGATAGCCTGCCCACAGTTACAATCGAATCCATGCTCAAGCGCGTGTTCATCATCGCTCTACTCGCTGCCATGCCGTATTCCGCTCAGGGGCAGGCGTTCGGCGAGTGGGAACATCGATCGGGCCAAGCGCTGGTCATCGTTGAGGCCGGCAGCGCGTACGGTGCGATCATCGTGCGCTGCGACAACGGTGAACCGAGTGTGTACGTTGACGTCGGTTTTGCGCTGGCGGTGAGTCGCCCCGTTGCAGTCCGGTACCGCTTCGATGGTGGCATGACCGCCGAGGGTCGGTGGCGACCGTCGTCCGATGGTGTCGGCACGTTCTCGCCGAACGCCGTAGCGTTCGCGAACGCACTCGCCCGACGCTATCAGCTCTGGTTCGAAGCAACCGACGCCGCTGGCACCGCGCATTCGGCGGAATTCCCGCTCGCGGGCAGCGCCCGCGCAATCCAACCGGTGTTGGCCGCTTGCCGTTGATGAAGAAGCGCAACCCACTCGTGCCCGAGATTCATCAGCCGAAATACCGGCCGAAAGTCGTGCCCGATAAAAAGAAAGAAGAGAAAAAGAAAGGGCCGGCGAACTAGAGGTCGCGGGCGACCCGGAATCCAACCTCGGCGTAGCCGCGGCTGATCGGCAGGCGCTCACGCTTCTGCGAGGTCGGTTGCGGCGTCGAGTAATGCCCGCCGCGCACGACACGCACCGAGCAATCGCCGCCCGCCCAGACGCTGCCGTCGGCTGGCGCGTCACGATAATTTGAGTGGAAGCAGTCCTGCACCCACTCCGCGACATTGCCCGCCGTGTCGTAGAGTCCGAACCGGTTCGGCTCAAAGCTTCCGACTGTCGTCGGCGCGCGCGTCGGCAGCCCCGGATTGCAATTAAAGCAATGCGCACGCCCGGCCGGCGCCGGATAGCCCCACCAATACGGTCCGACACTGCCGGCGCCCGCCATATATTCCCACTCGGCTTCGCTCGGCAACCGATACCGCTTGCCCGTCTCTCGGCTCAGCCAGTCGGCGTACGCCGTAGCGTCTTCCCAGCTCACGTTGAACACAGGATGACGAGCGCGGTCGAGGCCACCGCTGTCCGGCGCGCGCCGCCGCGTAGCACGTGCGAAGCGGTCGTATTCGGCAAACGTGATTTCGTGTGTCGCAATCGCGAACGCCGGAACTGACACCTCGTGCTGCGGCGTTTCCGCCGGATCGCTTGAACTGCGCGTGCCCATGAGAAAACGCCCGGCTGGCAGCGCGACCATTTCCGGCCCCTGCCCGCCGCCACGTAAACGGTCGTGGAACGGCGGCTCGGTCGGGACCGGCGCCGCCTCTGCCCAGGTTTCGGCTTCCGTCTTCACGCCGCCGGGTGCTGGCTCGAATGTCTCGGCGGGCTCCTCGGCATCCGCAACGGGCTCAGGTTCAGGCTCGGGCTCGGGCGTCGTCAGCGTCGCGATTTGTTCGGCGACGCCGAAATGCTCGGCCGCAAACCAGCCGCCGACGCCGAGCGCGGCCAGGACGACGAGTGCGATGGGCCATTTCGGGAATGGGCGGCGTTCGCTCGGTTCCGGCGGGGGTTCGCGGCCCGCATACGGATCGATCGGCGCCGCCGGTTTCGGTTCGGGTGCACGGGTCGGTGCCGGCGCCGGTGCAGCGACTGGCGCTGCGGGCTTTGCGGCCTTCGCGGCGAGTACGTCGCAGACGATAACCGTCGTGTTGTCCTGGCGCGGCTTTGCCGCATCGGTCACCGCCTGCAGCAGCGCGGCAACACATTCTTTCGGCGACGCGGACGCCGCGCATGCGGCAAGCTTGGTGGCTTCATCGAGTGTGTCGAGGCCGTCGCTGCAGATGATGAGTCGGTCACCCGCCTGCAAGGCGAAAGGTTCATCCGGGCAATCGACCATGGTGATGGCGTCGCCGCTCATCGCACTCATGAGCATGTTGCGACGCAGCGACGGGTCGGGCTCGATCGGCGTGCCCGCCTTCTCCATCGCGTCGAGGTAAGCGCCGTAACTATGGTCCGCGTTTTTCTTGACGAGTTCGCCGTCCCGCACGAGATACAGGTGGCTATCTCCGACGCTTATCCAATAAAGCTGTCCGCGCACGACCGCGCCGATGACGACCGTACACCCCATTCCCGCCAGCGCCGGCGTCTCCTTGACGGTTGCGGCGAGCGACCCATTTGCCTTCTCAAGCGCGTCGCGCAAGATGTCCGGGGGTGGTTCATTGCCGTAGCGGGTGCTGAACTGCCGATTGAAGGTGTTCGTGACGAGTTGGCTAGCAATGTTTCCGGCGGCCGCCCCGCCTACGCCGTCCGCCATCGCGAGCAACGCCGTCGAGTTATTGCCCCCGTCGGGGTCGTCGACGAACGTGATGAGGAATGCGTCTTCCTGATAGTCGCGGGCCCCGTCGATCTGATCGCCCGCAATCTCGAGGCTGACCTCGCTCTTTGCCATCCCGCGAATGTTATTCGAGAACCAGGTCGACCGCCAGCGATGGCCCCCACGCCCACGGCTCCGGCCGATGTACCGCAAAACCTTGGGCATAGTCGACGCCGATTTCACGCAGACGCAGCGCGATGGCCTCGTCCTCCACAAATTCAGCGATGGTCGGGATGCCCATCACCTTGCCGACGCGATGAATCGCCTCGACCATCGCGCGGTCGACGTGGTCGCCGTCGATATTTCGCACGAACGAGCCATCGATTTTCAGGTAATCGATTTCGAGCGTTTTCAGGTAAGCGAACGACGACACGCCCGAGCCAAAATCGTCGAGCGCGATGGTGCAACCGAGTGCCCGCACGGCGCTGATGAACTCGCGCGCCCGCGCGACGTTGCTAATCGCGGCGGTTTCGGTGAGTTCGAAACAAATTGATCCGGCCGGCACACGATTGCTGCGGATCTGCTCCCGTACGAAGTCGGTGAAGCGCACGTCGCTGAAGGTCGTGCCTGACAGGTTGATTGCCCACGTCCCGAGCGGCATCCCTGGCCGCGCGGCGGCTTGGCGACCAAGGCCTGTGCAAACCTGCTCGACGACCCAGCGGTCGACGCGCGGCATCAGGTTATAGCGCTCGGCAGCGGGAATGAATTCGTTCGGTGCAATCAGCATCCCATCGTCGTCGAGCATCCGCACCAGAATCTCCGCATGCGGCGCGGTCGGTGCACGCGGATCGAGTGCT
>CAYXYM010000087.1:0-2766 GCA_964469285.1 uncultured Gammaproteobacteria bacterium
GCCGGGGATCAGACGCTGGATGTCTTCCTCGACGTTCTTACGCGCCGCGTATTCACGCTTCGGCGCCCGGATTGCCTCGCGCAGGCGCGCGAGGTCATAGGTCATCACCTTGTTTGCAATCGTGCCGGCGACACCCTTGATGACCAAGTCCGCAGCTTCGTTCCAACCGATGAACCGGAGCAGCATTTCACCGGACAAAATCAACGAGCCGGGATTCACGCGATCCTTGCCGGCGTAGCCCGGCGCGGTCCCGTGCGTCGCCTCGAACACAGCGCAGTGGTCGGAGATGTTTGCGCCCGGCGCGATGCCGATGCCGCCGACCTGTGCTGCGAGCGCGTCGGAAATATAATCACCATTCAGATTCAGCGTCGCGATCACGTCATATTCCTCGGGCCGCAACAGAATCTGCTGCAAGAAGTTGTCGGCAATCACGTCCTTGATCACGATTGACTTGCCGTTGCGTGGGTTGTCGAACGTCAGCCACGGGCCGCCATCGAGCGGTTGTGCGCCGAACTCGTCGCGCGCGACCTCGTAACCCCATTGGCGAAACGCACCCTCGGTGTACTTCATGATATTGCCCTTATGCACGAGCGTCACGGACACGCGATCGTTGTCGACCGCGTACCGGATTGCCTTGCGCACCAACCGCTTCGAGCCCTCGCGCGACACGGGCTTGATGCCGATCGCACTCGAGTCGGGAAAGCGAATACCGGTGACGTGCATTTCTTCGCGCAGGAACCGGATCACGCGCTTCACTTCGTCGGATTCGGCCGCCCATTCGATACCGGCGTAGATGTCCTCGGTGTTCTCACGGAAGATCACCATGTCGGTGAGGCCCGAATCGAGCAGCGGCGTCACGACGCCGGGGAAAAACTGTACCGGGCGCACGCACGCGTACAGGTCGAGCACCTGGCGAATCGCAACGTTCAGCGAACGGATGCCGCCACCAATCGGTGTCGCGAGCGGCCCCTTGATCGAGACGACGAAGCGCCGCATCGCGTCGAGTGTTTCCTCGGGCAGGTATTGGTTGTTGCCGTAGAGCGCGGCGGCCTTCTCGCCGGCGAAAATCTCCATCCAGGCCATCGTGCGCTTGCCGCCGTACGCCTTTGCGACTGCGGCATCGAGCACGTGCCGCATCACCGGCGTCACGTCGATGCCGATACCGTCTCCCTCGACGAACGGGATAATCGCCCGGTCCGGTGCCGTCGCGATGCCATTGTCGTCAATCGTGACCGGCGCAGCGTCCGCAGGAATACTGATGTGTTGGTAAGTCATTCTGTTGTACGCTCCCGAGGTGCAAAATCTTAACAGAATTGATGACTGACGGGCCGCGCATCGCGTTCGTGCTGGGCGCCGGCGCAGCACGTGGCTGGGCGCATATTGGTGTGGTTCGCGCGCTCGTGGACGCCGGCGTGCAACCGCACCTCGTCTGTGGCACCTCCGCCGGCGCGCTCGTCGGCGCGGCGTACGCATCGGGCAAGCTCGACAAACTCGAGGGCTGGATCCGCGACCTCGACAACCTCGACATGCTTGGACTGCTCGACCCGGGGTTCTCGAAGGGCGGCTTCATCCACGGCGCGAAGTTGATGACGGCATTTGGCAAACTGATTGAGTCTCGAGACATCGAGGACCTGCCCGTCCAATACGCAGCGGTCGCGACCGACATCGAAACCGGCCGCGAGGTCTGGATGCGTGAAGGCTTGCTCACGACTGCAGTACGCGCTTCGATCGCGATTCCCGGTGTGTTCTCACCGGTCAACGTTGACGGTCGCTGGCTCGTGGATGGCGGGCTCGTGAACCCGGTGCCCGTCTCGCTCGCACGCGCGCTTGGCGCAGACATCGTCATTGCGGTCAACGTGAATGAGCGGCTCCCCGCGCCGGGCTTACGCAGCTACGCGCAGCCGCGCAACGATGACGACGCCAGCTTCTGGGAACGGTTGCGGCAACGCTGGACCTCCGATGAGCCAGAGACGCCCGAGGGCTCGTTACCCGGCATCATTGGCGTCTCGGTCGATGCAATCAACATCATGCAGACCCGCGTGATGCGCGCTCGCCTCGCCGGCGACCCGGCCGACGTTCTGCTGTCACCGCGGGTGGCGCACGTCGGCTTGTTCGAGTTCAACCGCGCCGAAGAGGCCATCGACGAAGGCACCCAATGCGTCGCCCGACATATTGATGAGATCCGGCAGCTGTTATGGCGCGATTGATCCTGCTCAACAAACCCTTCGGCGTCCTGTCGCAGTTCACGGACAAGGAGGGTCGACCGACGCTCGCCGACTATGTGCCGGTGCCAGGCGTGTACGCGGCAGGCCGACTCGACCGCGACAGCGAAGGCCTGCTGCTCCTGACCGACGATGGCGTCGTTCAGGCCCGCATCGCCGATCCGCGCAGCGAGCTCGACAAAGCGTACTGGGTGCAGGTCGAGGGTGCGCCCGACGACGCGGCGCTCGCTGCGTTGAAGCAAGGCGTCTCGCTGAAGGATGGTCCGGCGCGCGCATTGTCCGCGCGCCTGATGGACGAGCCGCCTGGCCTGTGGCCACGCGCAGTGCCGATTCGCGAGCGCAAGGCAATTCCGACCGCGTGGCTCGAACTCGTGATTGATGAGGGTAGAAACCGCATGGTCAGACGGATGACCGCGGCGGTCGGCCTGCCGACGCTGCGGCTGATTCGCTGGCGCGTCGGCTCCTGGACGCTCGATGGAATCGAGCCGGGGCGCTGGCTCGACGCGGACGCGACGCCGTTGCTCAGGCGGCGTGCGTTCCGGCG
>CAYXYM010000088.1:0-4731 GCA_964469285.1 uncultured Gammaproteobacteria bacterium
CTCGGTCGATTTCTTCGACGTTCGCGCGCGAGACCTGGACCGCAGGGTCCACGCCAAAGACGTTGGGCAGCGCATACAGGAGGCCGAGCGCCACAACCAACAGAACCAGTGCGTTCTTCCACGTGGGGAACCGGTTAATCATCAATCGAGGCTCGCGACCGTGCCCTTCGGCATGATGGTGCCGACCATGTGGCGCTGCACGCGGACCTGGACCTGGTTCGCGATCTCGACGGTCAGAAACGCGTCATTCACCGCGACCACGCGACCGAGCAGGCCGCCCTGTGTGACGATTTCGTCGCCGGCCTTCAGCGCAGCGACCATCTCGCGGTGCTGTTTCGCACGCTTCGTCTGCGGGCGGATGATCAGGAACCAGAACACCGCGAAGATCAGCACGAGCGGCAACAACTGCACAATCATGTTCGGCTGCGTGGCCGGGCCGGCAGCGGCAGCCAGCGCGTCAGAAATGAAGAAATCCATGGGAAAGTCCGTTGTTTAGGGAATTCAGCGGACTATTATGGCACAGGCGCGGCGTTCCGCATCCGGCCTGTCGTGAAGCCGTCCGCCCACGGCTCGAACCGCCCTCCCGCAATCGCTTCCCGCATCGCCGCCATCATGGACAGGTAGAAATGCAGGTTGTGCGTGGTCGCAAGGCGCGAGAACAGGATCTCCCCGCAGCGCTCGAGGTGGTACAGATACGCGGCACTGTAATTCCGGCAAGTTCCGCAGCCACACGCCGGGTCGATTGGCCCCGTTTCCTCGCGCCACCGGGCGTTCCGGATGCGCACCTCCCCACGGCTGGTGAACAGGTGACCGTTTCGCGCGTTCCGTGTAGGGAGTACGCAGTCGAACAGGTCAACGCCGCGCCGGACCGCGCCGATGATGTCCTCGGGTGTGCCGACACCCATCAGATAGCGCGGCCGGTCTGCAGGCATCAATGGGATTAGCGCGTCGAGTACCGCAGCGCGTTCGTTGGCCGGTTCACCGACGGAGAGCCCACCAATTGCGTAGCCGTCGAAGCCGATGTCCACAAGCCCCGAGAGCGACTCCGCGCGCAGCGCCGGATACATACCGCCCTGCACGATGCCGAATAGCGCGGCCGGGTTGTCGCCATGCGCGTCGCGCGAGCGGCGACCCCAGCGCTGCGACAGCGCCATCGACTCGCGGGCCTCATCCTCCGTCGCCGGGTAGGGCGTGCATTCGTCGAAGCACATCACGACATCGGCGCCGAGCTCGCGCTGAACCTGCATGGAGGTTTCCGGCGACAGGAATACCTTGTCGCCGTTGACCGGCGATTGGAAGTGCACCCCTTCTTCGGTCAGCTTGCGCATCGCCGCGAGGCTGAACACCTGGAAGCCGCCGGAGTCGGTCAGAATCGGCCGCTCCCAGTGCATGAAGTCGTGCAGGTCACCGTGCGCGCGGATGACGTCAGTGCCCGGGCGCATCATCAAGTGGAAAGTATTTCCGAGCACGATGTCCGCGCCAAGATCAACGAGTTCCTCGGGCGTCATCGCCTTCACCGTGCCGTACGTGCCGACCGGCATGAACGCGGGCGTCTGCACCGTGCCGCGCGCGAACTCGAGGGTGCCTCGGCGGGCGGAGCCGTCATTAGCGCTCAGTGAGAATTTCACAAAAGCTCGCCAATCACAGATTGGCTCTCACGGTGGTTTCTGCGGGGTCGATGAGCATCGCGTCACCATAGCTGAAGAAGCGGTAGCGTTGTTCGACGGCATGACGGTATGCGGCCATCGTGTGCGCATGGCCGGCGAACGCGGAAACCAGCATCAGCAGGGTGGATTCTGGCAGGTGGAAGTTGGTGACCATCCGGTCGACTGCCTGGAACCGATAGCCCGGCGTGATGAACAAATCGACCGGCGCCGACAGCGGGCGCAGCACACCGCCTGCCGCCGCGGCTTCGAGGCTGCGCACCGCCGTCGTTCCGACCGCAACGACGCGCCCGCCCCGCGATCGCGCGCGTTCGACCGCGGCGCACGCGTTGGCGCCGACTTCGGCGTATTCCGCGTGCATGCGGTGGTCGGCGATGCGCTCGGCGCGCACCGGCTGAAAGGTGCCCGCGCCGACATGCAGCGTGATGAAGCAATGCTCGACGCCACGCGCGGCGAGGGCCGCGAACGTCGCCTCGTCGAAGTGCAGCCCTGCCGTCGGCGCTGCGACCGCGCCCGGCACCCGCGCATACACCGTCTGATAACGCTCGTGGTCCGCAGGTTCGTCACTGCGTTGGATGTAGGGCGGCAGCGGTACGTGGCCCACGCGTTCGAGCAGCGGCAGCAGCGCTTCGTCAAACAAAAGCTCGTAGAGGTCGCCGTGGCGCTCGACGACCGTCGCGTTCGCGTTGCCGTCACAGTGAAGCTTGGCGCCAGCGCGGATTGGCTTGCTGGCACGCGCGTGCACCAGCGCCGTGCGCTCGTCGAGTACCCGCTCGACGAGCATTTCCACGCGTCCGCCGGTCGGTTTCGTCGCGAACAGCCTCGCGGGGATTACGCGCGTGTCGTTGAAGACGAGGAGGTCGCCCGGCTCGAGGAGGTCCGGCAAGTCGCGGAACAGTCGGTCTGTAACCACCCCGCTACGCCCATCGAGGGTCAGCAGCCGGCTCTCGCTACGCCCAGGAAGCGGCCGTTCGGCGATCAGCTCCGGAGGTAGCTCGTAATGGAATTCGCGGCGCAGCATGCGCCGCGAATTCTACCAATTACCGGTTGGGTAGGGTCACTTTCAGCGTTTGCTTGCGGCGCTGGCGCATGATCTCGACCTCAGCCTCCTCGCCGTCGGCGTATGACCGCAGGATGCGCGCGGCATGCGTCGGCGACTCGGGCTCGCGGCCGTCGATCGACAGAATCACGTCGCCGTCCTTCAGCGTGAGCGGGTTCTCCTCGCCAACGCTCACGACCAAGAGCCCGCGGTCGGTATTGAAGTAATCGCCCAGCCCCTTGGTCACTTTCACGAACTCGTAGTTGCCGAACGCGCGCAGGCGTGCGAGCGCGGCGATGCCTGGCATGTTGGGGATGTCCGGCATCGTGAACGTGCGCATGCCGTCGGGCGTGCCGAATGCGAACGACATCGGCGTCTCCGGGCGTTCGTCGAGCGTCACGGACGCGGTGCGGGTATCGTCGCCCCGGCGATATTTGACGGTGACCGCGTCGCCGACCTTCGCATCGCGCAGGAACTGATCAATAAGCGTGGTCGTCGTCGCGCCTGCGAGCGACTTGCCGTTCATCTCGATCAGCAGGTCACCATCCTTCAGGCCCGCTTTTTCGGCCGGGCCATCGGCTGCCGTGTTCCGGACCACGAGGCCATCTCGGTGTGTGCCGAGAATCAGCCCCAGCCGCACCGGTGGCAGGTCGACCGAATGGAATTCGAACTCGCGCATCCAGCGATCCGCTTCTCCAGCCGAGAGCTCGGCGACCTTGCGCGCGGCTTCCGCAAGATCACGCCGCGCTTGCTCGAGCTCCGAGCGATCCGTGCCGCGCTCAGCGGGCGGCGGCATGGGCGCCGGCGGCTGTGCGGATACCATCGGCGCCAGGATCAGCGCGCCGGCCAACATCAGGGATTTCGTAATGCAAGTCATGAATGATTCCTCCGTCAGAATGCGTATTGACCGCTGGTCGCGTGTACGCCGACCAGTGCTTCCATCAAATCCACGCGCTGCCGCCACAGTTCGGTGGTCGCCGGCGATTCCAGCGACGCGCGCTGCAGGTGTTCATCGACCAGCGCGATCCGGTCTTCAAGCGCGACGATCGTGCCGGCGGTCTGCAGGTCGAGGACGCGCGTCGCCGGTGCGATCTGCGTCAGCGCCGCATCGAGATCCTGCGAGTGCGCGACGAGGCGCGCGACTTCCGACGGCGTCGCGGGCTCGTCGACGGGCCGCTGTAGCGAGACCAGCGCGACCGCCATGACCAGCGATGCCGCGAGCGCAGTACCGAGCATCGGCAGCCAGCGTGCGCGCCGCGTCCGCTTCGCGCGCGCGGCGGCAATCGCCGCCCACACGCGCGGCGGCGGCTCGAGCCCGGGCAGCGCCCGGAGCTGTTCAGGCAATCCCTGTGGCTCGTTGGCGGTACGGTTCATCGTCGTTCGCCAGCAGCGCGCGCAGTCGTAAATGCGCGCGCGACAGTTGTGATTTCGAAAAGCTCGGGCTACGACCCACGGCGTCCGCAATCTCCTGGTGCGTCCACCCCTCGACGTCATGCAGCCAAACGACCGCACGCGTGAGCGGCGGCAGCTCGGCGAGCGCCTGCTCGAGGTCGCGTGCAAACAGGCGAGGCTCAGCCCATTCGCCGTGTTCGTCGGATTCCCAGCCGACCAGGGTCGGGCGCGACCGCTCGCTGCGTAGCCGCATCAAGACGCGGTTCACGACCAGGCGGCGCAACCAGCCCCAGAAGGGCCCGTCGCCCCGATAGCTCCGAAGCGTGCGCGTGAGGTCGAGAAACACTTCCTGCAATACGTCCTCGGCCGCCTCGCGCTGGCCCAGCATGCGCACCGCAACCGTGAACGCCGGTGCCGAATACAGCCGGTACAACGCTTCGAACGCGGCTTCTTCGCCGTCGTTCACGCGCTGCAGCAGGCCCTCGGGGGGCTCCGGGATCGGGTTCAGTGCCATATACAGAGCATAGATGCGCGGCAGCTAAAAAGGGTCGCACCGTTTATACTGGGCGGCCTTTGCGGGGCCGGGATGGCGGAACTGGTAGACGCGCCGGACTCAAAATCCGGTTCTGGTGACAG
>CAYXYM010000089.1:0-7122 GCA_964469285.1 uncultured Gammaproteobacteria bacterium
GACTTCGTCGTGGTCGGCGCGACGGAGGTCGATATGCTCGACCGCGGTTTCCGGCGCGTCGGCCGCGACTTTCCCGTGTTCCTGCACCCCAAGACCGGCGAGGAATACGCGCTCGCGCGTACCGAGCGCAAGCATGGACCCGGGTACCGCGGGTTCACCGTGCATGCCTCACCCGACGTCACACTCGAGGACGACTTGCTCCGACGCGACCTCACCATCAATGCGATCGCCGAGGGGCCTGACGGTGTGCTGATCGACCCACATGGCGGGCAGCGGGACCTCGAGGCGCGAATCCTGCGCCACGTCTCGCCCGCGTTCGTCGAAGACCCGGTTCGCATTCTGCGCATCGCACGGTTCGCGGCGCGCTTCCAGGGTCTCGGTTTCCGCGTTGCGGATGAAACGCTCGCATTGATGCGCGAGATGGTCGAGCGCGGCGAAGTCGACGCGCTCGTACCCGAGCGCGTGTGGCAGGAAACGCTGCGCGCGCTTGGCACGGATCATCCGCACGCGTTCGTGGAAGTGCTGCGCGCCTGCGGTGCGCTCGCGCGGATTTTTCCGGAAATCGACGCGCTGTTCGGTGTCCCGCAGCCGCCGAAACACCATCCGGAAGTGGATACCGGCGTTCATACGCTGCTCGTGCTGCAGCAGGCCGCGAGACTCAGCGATGATACTGAGGTGCGCTTCGCGGCGCTGGTGCACGACCTAGGAAAGGGCAACACGCCCAGCGACTTGCTGCCAAAACATCACGGACACGAACAGCGCGGTGCGAAGCTTGTGCGCGTGCTCGCGCGCCGCCTGCGCATCCCGCGCGATTACGCAGCGCTCGGCGAACAAGTCGCGCGATACCATCTGCACTGCCACCGCGCGCTCGAACTCAAGCCGCAAACACTGCACGAATTACTCGAGGCGCTCGACGCCTTCCGCCGGCCGGAGCGATTCGGGCAATACCTCCTTGCGTGCGAGGCAGACGCGCGAGGGCGAACGGGCCTTGAGGATCGGGACTACCCGCAGGTCGACTATCTGCACGGCGTGCTTGGGGCGGCGCGCGCGGTCGACGTCGCGCCGATCGTTGCGAGCGGGCTCGACGGTGCGAAACTCGGCGCAGCCATCCGTACAGCGCGGATCGACGCGATCGCCGCGTTCAAAGCCGGTCGCGCAGGTCCCTGACGGCAAATGCGGCGAGCGGCGCATCGACGCCACGCGTAAACGCAATCGCCTTGAAGCGCTCCCCCATTTCCGTCGGCAATGTGAGGCGTTGCGCTTGCTGCGCGCGCAGCCAACGGGCGCGATCGTCGGGCACCGGCTCTTCGAGCAGTCGTTCGAGCCCGCACCCGATCAGCAACAGCGCCTGCGTCGTGTAGCCGGCGAATTCGAGCCCCGCCCCGACGCCGGCCTCTGCGACCGCCGTGAACTCAACCTGCGCGGTCAAATCCTGCAGCCCCGGCCATACGAACGGGTCGTCGTGCGCACGGTGCCGGTAGTGGCAGCGCAGCGTGCCACCGTCACGATCAGCCGCGTAATACTCGCGGCGCGACATTCCGTAGTCGACGAACACCATGACCCCACGCGACAACGCCGACGACAGCGCAGCGAGCCAAGGCCCGACGCGCAGGTTGATGTCGGACACGTACCCCGGCGGCAGACGCGTCCCGAGGTCTTCCTCGACCGTAGCGACTGCCTGCGCGAGGTCGGCGGATGCGGCACGCGCGCCCCAGGCAAATCCCGCCCCGTCCCGTACCACCGTGAGCTGCTCGACGCCGCCCGGCGTGCGCCGGAACCGCTCAACCGGCAACGCATCGAGCACCTCGTTCGCGAACACAATGCCCTCGAACGCAGCCGGTAGTGTGTCCAGCCATTCGACGCGGTCGAGCAACGCCGGCGCAAGCGCTTCGAGCGTCGCGCGCTGACGCGCGCGCAAGTCCGCGCTCACTTCGAGCAGCAAGTAACGGTCGGGCAACGCGTCGAGGCGTGCGAGTTCAACCAACGCATCGGCCGCGAATCGGCCGCTGCCGCCGCCGAGTTCAAGCACTTGATTGAGGTCGTGTGCGCGCTTCAAATCCGCGAACTGCGACGCGATCGACCGCGCAAACAACGGTGACAGCTCCGGTGCCGTGACAAAATCGCCGGCCGCACCGAACTTTGCGCTGCCAGCGCTGTAGTAGCCGAGTCCGGCCGCGTACAACACCGCCTCCATGTAGTCGGCGAACGGGATCGCGCCATCCTCGGCGTCGATCAGCGCAGCGACATGCGCGGCGACGCGTGCGCCGTGCGCGGCGGCGTCGCTATCCGGCGTCGGAAGTGGGCTCTCCATGTGCGCAGTGTATCCTTGCCGCCATGGTCGATGAATCCAAAGTGGCACTCGTCACGGGCGGCGCGCGGCGCGTGGGCGCGGCCATCACGCGCGCGCTGCATACGGCAGGCTGTCGCGTGGTCGTGCACTGCAACCGCTCGCGCAGCGACGCGGATGCGCTCGCCGACGAGCTGAACACATTGCGCACCGATTCGGCCGCCGTTGAGGTCGCGGACCTGCTGGACCTCGATGCGCTCACAAAAATGGTGGCCCGCGCGGAATCGCGATGGGGTGCACTCGATGTGCTGGTGAACAATGCATCGACGTTTTTTCCGACGCCCGTCGGCGACGTGACCGGCGCGCAATGGGACGACCTTATCGGCACGAACCTCCGCGCGCCGTTCTTCACCGCGCAAGCGGCGGCGCCATCGCTTGCGCGGCGCGGCGGCGCGATTGTCAACATCGTGGACATCCACGCGACGAAGCCGATGAAGGGCCATCCGGTGTATTCGAGCGCCAAAGCGGGCCTTGCGATGATGACGCGCTCGCTCGCCCGCGAACTTGCGCCGCACGTCCGCGTGAACGGGGTCGCGCCCGGCGCGGTCCTATGGCCGGAGCACGGACTCGAATCGGCGGTGAAGCAGCAAATCATCGATGCGACGGCGCTCAAGCGCCAAGGCACGCCCGACGACGTCGCACAAGCGGTGCGCTTCCTCGCGCTCGACGCACCGTTCGTGACCGGCCAGATCCTCGCCGTCGACGGCGGCCGCTTTTAGCCCAAATCTAGCGCGGCCTTTCTAAGAACGGATTTATCCCCCACAAACGCCGCCCACAGTTCCTTGTAGGTCTTCCCCACCGTCGGATGCACCGCATCCGGCGCGAGCTCGGCGAGCGGCGCGAGTACGAACGCGTAGTCGAGAATCTCTCCGCGCGGCACGTGCACACCGCCCGCGTCGATGACTGCATCGCCGTACAACAGGAGGTCGAGGTCAAGCGCACGCGCGAGCAGCTTTCGGTCGCCGCTGCGCGTACGACCGAACGTGCGCTCAATGCGATTGAGCTGCGTCGCAACATCCGCCGCGCTGCGCGGCGTGTTGAACTCGACCACGAGGTTCAGGAACGGGTCGCCGTCAAAGCCGACCGCCGGATTATCCCAGACGGTCGAGCAGCGGATTTCGCGGAACGCGGCGCGCAGCGCCTTTACACCCTTCGGGAGGTTGCGCTCGCGGTCGACGTTGCTGCCGACCCCGATGAACACGCGCGTCACGACCGTTCGCCGCGCTCGATGATGACGCCGACGTCGCGCGCGCCGCGGATTGCACCCGGCTTGTTGATGCGGACGCGCACCCAACGGACACCGAATTCGTCCCGGACGATGGCGGCAATCCGCTCGGCGAGCGTCTCGACCAGCTGGAATTCGCTCTGTTCGGTGAACGCGGCGACGCGCTTCGCGACCGCCTTGTAGTTCAGCGTGGCGTCAATGGCGTCGGTCGCTGCGGCGGCGGCCACGTCCGCCGCCATATCGAGGTCGATGCTTACGGTCTGCTTAACGCGCCGCTCCCAGTCGAATATGCCGATAACGGCGGCAACGCGCAGGTCATGCAGGTAAATGATGTCCATCAGTCCCCCTGAGTCGGCGGCGTGAGCGCATCGAGCGACCAACGCGAGCGCGCCGCGATTGCGAGCGGCTCGTGCGCGCCCGCTGCGAGTCGCACGAAGCCTGCGTACGCGATCATCGCGCCGTTGTCGGTACAAAACTCGGGCCGTGGATAAAACACGGGCCAGCCAATCTCGCCGAGGCGTTCGCGCAGACGTCGATTCGCGCCGACGCCGCCTGCGACGACCAGCGACGACACGCGCTCCTGCTCGAGCGCGCGTCGGCATTTGATGACGAGCGTTTCCACGACCGCGTCTTCAAAGCCGCGCGCGACGTCCTCGGGTGCATCGCCGCGGCGTACGCTCGTCATCGCGGCAGTCTTGAGGCCGCTGAAACTGAAATCGAGGCCAGGCCGGTCGGTCATCGGTCGCGGAAGGACAACGGCGCCTGGCCGACCCCGCTCCGCGAGCCGCGCGAGCTCGGGGCCGCCCGGATACGGCAGGCCGAGCAGCTTCGCGGTTTTGTCGAACGCCTCGCCGGCGGCGTCGTCGACGGACTCGCCGAGCACGCGGTACGCACCGATGCCGTCCACGCGCACCAACATCGTGTGCCCGCCTGACACGAGCAACGCGACGAACGGAAATTCTGGCGCCGGCGACTCGAGCATCGGCGCGAGCAAGTGGGCCTCCATATGGTGCACCGCGACCGCCGGCGCCTGCCACGCGTACGCGAGACTGCGGCCGAGCGCGCTGCCGACCAGCAGCGCCCCGACCAACCCAGGCCCCGCCGTATAGGCGACCCCGTCCGCACGGTCGAGGCCGGCGGCGGCCAGGCATTCCCGAATCATGGGCAGCAGACGCTGGACGTGGTCCCGGGACGCGAGCTCCGGCACCACGCCGCCATAGAGCCGGTGGAGGTCGGTCTGGCTGTACAGTTCGTGCGCCAGCAGGCCCCGCGCCCCGTCATAGACGGCAACCCCGGTTTCGTCGCAACTTGTCTCGATTCCCAGCACCCGCATGGCCGGAATTGTACGGACTTTCCTTTGCACTGGCGCCGTAGCTAGTTTAGAATTCGCCCCTTTCTCCCAAGGTGGTGTCTGAATGCCGAGCGTACGCGTCAAAGAAAATGAACCGTTTGAGGTCGCCCTGCGGCGTTTCAAACGGTCCTGTGAGAAGGCTGGTGTGCTGACGGAAGTCCGTCGTCGCGAGTTTTACGAAAAGCCGACCCAGGAACGCAAGCGCAAGCAGGCGGCGGCGGTAAAGCGTCATGCGAAGAAGCAGTCGCGCGACGTCGCTCGCCGTACCCGCCTCTACTAAGTCCCGCCCCCGCCATGTCGCTGCGTCAGCGCATCCAGGACGACATGACGTCGGCCCTGAAAGCCGGCGACAAGCAACGCCTCGGTACCATCCGCCTCGCCTACGCCGCGATCAAGCAGCGTGAGATCGACGAGCGCATTGTGCTCACGGACCAGCAGGTCCTTGAGACGCTCGACAAGATGGTCAAACAGCGCCGCGAATCGATTACGCAGTACGAGCAAGGCGGTCGAGCCGACCTCGCCGAACAGGAACGATTCGAAATCGGCGTAATCCAGCACTACTTGCCCGAACCGCTGTCCGATGCCGAGATAGACGCGTTGATCGCCAAGGCAATCGCCGAGACCAGCGCCGAGGGCATCCGCGATATGGGCAAAGTGATGGCGATTGTGAAACCCGCCGTCCAGGGCCGCGCCGACGTCGGCGCCGTCAGCGCCAAGGTTAAGTCACGCCTAGGGAGCTAGACTCCCAAAATGGCCGGCTTGATTCCCCGTGATTTCATCGAAGACCTCGTAGCGCGCACCGACATCGTCGAGATCATCGGCAGCCGGGTGCAGCTGAAGAAGTCCGGTCGCGAATTCGCCGCGTGTTGCCCGTTCCACGGTGAAAAAACCGCGTCGTTCTACGTAAGCCCCCAGAAACAGTTCTACCACTGCTTTGGTTGCGGCGTGCACGGTAACGCGCTCGGCTTCCTGATCGAGTACGAGCACATGGAGTTCGTCGACGCGGTCGAGGAACTCGCGCGGCAGCTCGGCGTCGACGTGCCGCGCGAAGGTGGCACTGCACCGCGCCGCGAGCGCGGCGGTCCTGACCTGTACGCGGTGCTCGAGGATGCCGCGCGTTTCTACCGGCAACAATTAAAAGCCACGCCGTCTGCAATCGACTACCTCAAGAACCGCGGGCTCACCGGCGAGATCGCAAACGAATTCGGCATCGGCTGGGCGCCCGGTGGCTGGGATGCGCTCCTGAAAGCGCTGGGCACCGACGACGCGAAACGCGCGGCCCTGGAGCAGGCCGGCATGATCACGCGCCGCGACGACGACCGCACCTACGACCGCTTCCGCGAGCGCATCATGTTCCCGATCCGCGATTCGCGCGGGCGCACCATCGCGTTCGGCGGCCGCGTCGTGAAGGGTGATGACGGCCCGAAATACCTGAACTCGCCCGAGACACCTGTGTTCCACAAGGGCAAGGAGCTTTACGGCCTATACGAAGCGAAGCAGGCACTGCGCGACATCCCGCGCGTGCTCGTGGTCGAGGGCTACATGGATGTGGTCGCGCTCGCACAGCACGGCATCCGCTTCGCGGTCGCAACGCTTGGCACCTCGACAACCGCGGATCACCTGCACCGGCTTTTCCGGGTCGCGCCCGAGGTCGTATTCAGCTTCGATGGCGACCGCGCCGGCAAGGCCGCTGCGTGGCGCGCGCTCGAGCAGGCGCTGCCCGAGTGCAAGGATGGCCGCCAGATGCGGTTCCTGTTCCTGCCCGACGGCGAGGATCCGGATTCGATGGTCCGTGCCGAGGGTGCGGAAGCGTTCACGCAACGGATAGAAAACGCCCAGCCGTTGTCCAACTTCCTGCTCGAATCGCTGGCCGCCCTGGTCGACCTTCCGTCCCTCGATGGCCGGGCCCGGTTCGCGGAGCTCGCGCGCCCGCTGGTCGCGCGCGTCCCGGACGGCGTGTTCCGCGCGCTCCTGATCGAGGCCCTCGCGGCCCGCGCGCAGGTGAAATTGGAAAACTTGACTAAGCTTATGGGTGAGGCGGCGCCGAACGCGGTGTCGCCGCCGAGCCGAAAGGCCCTCCGGCGACCGCAGGGCCGCCGCCGAATGAGCCCGGTCCGAACCGCCATCCAGCTGCTGTTGCAGCGGCCGTCGCTGGCGGCGACCGTCCAGAACCCCGGCGCGCTCGCGGACCTCGACCAG
>CAYXYM010000090.1:0-2639 GCA_964469285.1 uncultured Gammaproteobacteria bacterium
GCGTCGAAGAGCGGCACCAGCGTGTCCAGGTCCGCGGGACCCGCGCGGTCAATCGTCACAGGCATCGGGGCCTCCGGTCGGGTATAAAAGAGCCATGGTTCGATCCATCATAACCGCGCTGCTGCTGCTCGTCGCCACGACCGTCGACGCGTCCGGCCTGGCGTGGCGCGTGACCTCTCCGGACGGCGCCTGCCTTTATCTGGTCGGGACCGTACACGCCGCTCGGCCAGACTTCTACCCATTGCCCGCGGCGATTACTGACGCATTCGAGGCGGCGGATACGCTCGCAATGGAAGTGAATACGACCGCGATCGACCCCGGCGCCGCGGCACGCTTCGGGCGCGACAACGGCACCCTGACGAACGGGCGAACGCTTGAGGACGTTCTCGGCGCCGAAGACTGGCGCCGTGCGTCCGAATGGGGCCGGCAACTCGGTGTCCCGCAGCGCCGGCTGTCCCGGATGCGGCCATGGCTCGCCGCAGTCACGCTCGTGTCGCTTGAGATCCGGCGAATGGGCCTCGACTCGGAACTTGGTATGGAGATGCATTTTGCGGGTCGCGCGGTCGAGCGCGACATGCCGATCGTCGAACTCGAGACGCTGGTCGAACAACTCAGCGCGTTGTCCAACCTCTCGCCCGCCGCGGAAGCCGCGTTCCTCAAGCAGTCCCTCACGACGCCCGACGAGTTCGCGGCGACGGTAAACAACATCGTGGACAGCTGGCTCGCCGGCGACGCGGACGCAATGGAGACGGTTCTTGACGATTCGTATGACGGTGCCGAAGAGATTTATGATGCGGTCATGCGCGCACGCAACAAACGGTGGCTGCCGGCGATTGAGCGCATGCTGACCACCGATCAAGTGCACTTCGTAGCGGTCGGTGCGCTGCACATGGTCGGCGAAGACGGATTGGTAAAGCTCTTGGAGAGGCGCGGCTACAGCGTGGAACGGCTTTAGAGCACGATCATCTCGAAGTCTTCCTTGCCAGCGTCGCAGTCCGGGCAGCGCCAGTTGAGCGGGATGTCATCCCACGCGGTGCCGGGTTCGATGCCGCTCTCCGGATGACCCTTGGATTCTTCATAAATGAAACCGCAGATGACGCACATGTAAGCTTTCATCGCGCAATTGTAGGGCAAAACGATGACGAATGACCGACCACCGCCTGTCGTGATGACAATTGCAGGCAACGACCCATCCGGCGGCGCTGGCATCGCCGCGGACATCGAGGCGATCTCAGCGATGGGCTGCCACGCCGCGCCGGTCATCACGACGCTGACGGTGCAGGACACGCGCAACGCGACGCGCATCGTCACCGTCGCCGCCGATCTTGTTGTCGAACAGGCCGAGGCCGTGCTCGCGGATCTTGACGTCGCCGTCATCAAGCTCGGTCTGCTCGGCGACGTCGCAATCGCGCGCGCGGTCGCCGACCTGCTCGACGCACACGGCGACATCCCCGTCGTGCTCGACCCGGTGCTCATCGCGGGCGGCGGCGCGCGCCTCGCCGAGGACACCATCACCACGGTGATGCTCGATCGCCTGGTGCCGCGCACGCTCGTCGTGACGCCGAACAGCGACGAAGCGCGCAGCCTCGTGCCCGACGCGGGTTCTCTCGATGATTGCGCGCATGCGCTCGTCGCCCTCGGTGCGCGGTTCGTGCTACTGAAGGGCGCACACGAAGACACGCCGGACGTCGCGAATCGATTGTTTGATGCAAGCGGCCTCGTCGAGCGCTTCGAGTGGCCCCGCCTCGCGGGTAGCTACCATGGCTCCGGTTGCACGCTTGCGTCCGCGCTCGCCGGACTCATCGCGCGCGGCGTCGAACCCGCGAGCGCCGCGCACCAGGCCCAGCAGTTCGTGCACGACGCGCTGGTGAACGGTTACCGCGTCGGTCGCGGCCAGCCCGTACCGAACCGGATGTTCTGGGCGGGGGACGCTTCGTGATCGGTGTGCTGAACGGCCTTTACGCGATCACGCGCCCGAGCACGACACTGGTCGCCGACGTCGCCGCCTCGCTGCGCGGCGGTGCGCGCGTCGTGCAGTATCGCGACAAGAGTTACGACGCGGAGCGACGCCTGTTCGAGGCGCGTCAGCTCAAGACACTGTGCGCAGCATCAGACGTGACATTCATCGTTAACGACGACCTCATGCTCGCACAGGCGGTCCACGCCGACGGCGTGCACCTCGGGCGCGACGACCGGTCAATCGCCGACGCGCGAGCCATGCTGGGCCCGCGCGCCATCATCGGCGTGTCGTGCTACGACGAAATCGAACGCGCCCGCGCCGCGGCCAAGGCCGGCGCGGACTACCTCGCGTTCGGGAGTTTTTATCCATCGCCGACCAAACCCAACGCACCCCGCGCGACCATCGAGCTACTCGCCGAGGCGTCCGACGAATTTGATCTGCCGCTCTGTGCGGTTGGCGGCATCACACCGAAGAACGGCGGCATGCTCGTGATGGCCGGCGCGAGCATGCTCGCCGCCATCACCGGCGTGTTCGAAGCCGAAGACATCGAGGTCGCCGCTGCGGCTTACGCGCGTCTTTTCTAATTATGCGGCGGCGAGACGCAGCGGCTGCACACGACCATAGGTCATCGTGCGCCACAGCCATTCCATCGGGCCGATGCGGTAGCGCTCAAGCCACC
>CAYXYM010000091.1:0-9958 GCA_964469285.1 uncultured Gammaproteobacteria bacterium
GCGGTGGAGAGCGTCGCGTTCCCGCTCGCCACGGAGGCCGGGGTGCCGGCGACCCGGCGCGACGTGTTTCTCGATAGCGATCCTTCCCCGGAGCAGGTCACGTTCCAGTTTGAGCGATTGTTGAAACTCGCGCGCGCGGAGGGCACCGCGCTCGGTATTGGTCATCCGTACCCCGCGACGCTTGAACTGCTTGAGCGCGAGTTGCCGCGCCTGGCTGAAGCGCACGGTGTCGAGCTCGTCTCGGTGCGTGATTTGATTGCTTATCGAAACAGCGCGTACGCGAACGCGGCCACGCCGCCAACACCCATCAGGTAGCCGAGGCTCTCGCGCCCTTCGCCGAGCAGAATCGCCGCAGCGATCACGAGCCCTGCGCCGACAACCGCGACGGTGCGTCGCCGGGCCCCACGCTGCATCTCGTCCTGCCAGCGGTCAATCTGTGCGGAGTGCCATTCCATGGCCGACCGGTGCTCGGAGAACTCCTCGAGCGCATGGGCCGCGAGCCGCGGAAGGTGTAGCAGCGCGCGGATGTTCTCCGGAAGGTGCTCGCGCCACTCGCGATACGCGGCCGTGACACCAAGCTGCTCCTGCATCCAGTTTTCAAGGTATGGCTTCGCGGTCGCCCAGAGATCCAGGTCGGGGTACAGCTCGCGGCCAAGCCCTTCAATGTTCAGCAACGTTTTTTGCAGAAGCACGAGTTGCGGCTGCACTTCCATGTCGAATCGGCGCGCCGTCTGGAACAGGCGAATCAGCAGCAGTCCGAATGAAATCTCCTTCAGCGGCCGATGGAATATCGGCTCGCACACCGTACGGATTGCGCTCTCGAACTCGTCGACACGCGTCCCGGCCGGCGCCCAGCCGGATTCGACGTGCAGCTCCGCGACACGCCGGTAATCGCGGTTGAAGAACGCCAGGAAATTCTCGGCGAGGTAGCGCTGGTCATCGGGGTTCAGCGTGCCGACGATGCCGAAGTCGATCGCGAGCCACCGTGCGTGCTCGGGGTCGGACACGTCGACGAAGATGTTCCCGGGGTGCATGTCCGCGTGGAAGAAGTTGTGGCTGAACACCTGCGTGAAGAAAATCTCGACACCGTCCTCGGCGAGCTGTTTCAGGTTGACGCCGGCCGCGCGCAGCGCCGCCATGTCGTTCACCTGGATGCCTGAAATGCGCTCCATCACCATCACGCTGCGCCGCGTGAGTGGCCAGAAAATGTTTGGGACGCAGAGCAGCGGGGAGTTCTCCCAGTTGCGGCGAAGGTGCGCGGCGTTCGCGGCCTCGCGCATGAGGTCGAGTTCGTCGAGCAGTGTCTTCCCGAACTCGTCGACCACAGCGACCGGTCGCAGTCGGCGGCCGTCCTGCCAATAGCGTTCCGCGGCCTGCGCGATCAGGCGCATCAGTTCGACGTCGTCGCGGATGTGTTTCTCGACGTTCGGTCGCAATACCTTGACCACGACTTGAGTGCCGTCGTGCAATTCCGCGGGATGAACCTGCGCGATTGACGCGGACGCGAGCGCGGTCTCGTCGAACTTCGCAAATAACGTTTCTACGGGCTGCCCAAGCGCGCGCTCGATTTCCGCACGCGCGAGTGCACCCGGGAACGGCTCGACGCGGTCCTGCAACAGCGTGAGCTCGGCCGCGATGTCGGCGGGCACGACGTCGGGCCGCGTCGACATCATCTGCCCGAACTTCACAAAGATCGGGCCGAGCTCCTGCAGCGCGAGGCGGATGCGTTGCCCGCGCGGCAGCTGATCTTTGCGATGCCAGTTCCACGGCATCAGGTACAGCATCCAGCGAATTGGGCGGAAGAAGTGTGTGCTCAGAATCAGTTCGTCGAGGCCGTACTTCACCAGGACTTGCTGGATGCGCACCGCGCGCGCGATTTGTCTCGGCGAAATCATTCGTGTGTGCGCCGCTGGGCTGCAACCGACTCGAAGCGCGCGACTGCACGCTCGACATCGTCTCGGATTTCGTCCACAGCGCCGACGAAGGTCTCGACTTCCGCCTTGGTCGGCAGGGTGCGTGCCTCGTACTGCAGGTACTCGCCGGCCATGCCGGCAAGCGTATTCGCGCTGTCGCGCCCGAACGTCGCTACAGCGCGGAACGCGCGGCCAAGCTGGTGCGCGGGCACGTCCCCGATGAGGGCAGCGAGTCGCTCGTCCGGATCAAAACGCACGCGACGGAACAGTGCGCGGACGGATTGAGCAAGCTCCGCATCACCGCTGATGACGAGACGCGGCGGCGGCGTTTGTGTGCCGCGTGTCATTCTGAGCAGGTCGCCACTCGTGGCCGCAATCCGGACGTCGGGGTCATTGGGCGTCTCGTGCGTGACGGCAATCCCGGTCTCATGTGGACGCAGGCACAACTCGGTGTCGAGGTCCGTGAGTTCGACCGCAATGCACCGCCCGGCGAGTGCGGCGCAATCGACGCGCACTTCAGGCGTGTCTTTTATCCAAAAATCGAAGGCGGCCTGGAGCAGCCGCTGCACGGGCTCGGGTGTCGTCATAGTCGAAAGCCGCGGTGCGCGGCGACGATGCCGCCGTTGAGGTCGTGCCAATCGCACCGCTCGAAACCTGCGGCCTCCATCATCGTACGCAGCGTCGGCTGGTCGGGATGCATGCGAATTGATTCGGCGAGGTAGCGGTAGCTATCAGCGTCGTCGGCAATCAACTTGCCCATCGTCGGCAGTATCTTGAACGAGTACAGGTCGTACAGGGGCGCGAGCCCCGGCAGCGTCGGCGTTGAAAATTCAAGCACGACGGCGCGACCGCCGGGACGCAGCACGCGGTACATTTCGCGCAACGCGGCGTCCTTGTCGGTGACATTGCGCAGCCCGAACGCAATCACGACGGCGTCGAACGACCGGTCGGGGAACGGCAGCGCTTGCGCGTCCGCGAGTACGAACTCGACATTGCCGACGATGCCACAATCCGCGAGCCGCCGGCGGCCGCGCTCAAGCATTGCCTCATTGATGTCGGCGACGACGACTTTGCCTTCAGCGCCGACGCTGGGTTCCAGCAGGCGCGCGAGGTCGCCGGTGCCGCCGGCAAGGTCGAGAACCACGTGTCCGGGCCGAACGTTCAGAAGCCCGGTCGCGAAACGCTTCCACAAACGGTGGATTCCGAACGACATGAGGTCGTTCATCAGGTCATAGCGGTCCGCCACCGAATCGAAGACCGCGCGCACGCGGCGGACCTTTTCTTCTCGGGGAACCTGCTCGAATCCGAAATCCGTACTGTCCATCGCGCCAGTTTACCGCAGCCGCTACTGGTCGCGACCGAGCTCTGCGAGGACCGTCCAGGAGTACAGGCCGGAATCGTGGCCGTCATCGAACACAAGGCGTACGGCGTAGTTACCGACCGGTTCAATCGCACGAATGCCAACGTCCTGCTTGCCGGTCACGCGTTTCATCGGACCGCCATGACCGCGCACCTCGGCAGACGGGGAGTTTACGCGCAGGTACTCGGCGGTCAGCACATAGTGTGTGCCGTCGTCGAACGTGACCGCGAGCGTGCGGTCAGCTTTGTTGTAGCGGATCTCAGTCGGCGTCACCGGCGTTTCGCGCGCGGATGCGCGGCGTCATAAACCTGCGCGAGGTGCTGGAAGTCGAGATGCGTGTAGATCTGCGTCGTTTTGATGTCTGCATGCCCGAGCAGTTCCTGCACGGCGCGCAGATCGCCGCTCGACTCAAGCAGATGCGTCGCGAACGAATGGCGGAGCATGTGTGGGTGCACGTGGCGATCGATGCCCTGCTGCTGCGCCCAGAACGACAGCCGGCCCTGCACTACGCGTGGACTGATGCGCGCGCCGCGCTTACCGACGAACAACGCCGCTTCCGTCGCGTCGGCGAGTTGCGCTCGTACTGCGAGCCACGCTTTTACTGCCGCACGTGCCGGCGTGCCGACCGGAACGATGCGCGTCTTGTCACCCTTGCCCGTGACGCGTACTTGCGCGTCGGCGAGGTCCACATCGCCGAGGTTGAGCGAGCAAAGCTCTGCGAGGCGTAGGCCGGACGAGTAAAACAATTCAAGCATTGCGCGGTCACGGATGATTTCGACCGTGTCGCCTTTGATGTCGAGCAGGCGACCGACGAGGTCTGCATCCAGCACGGCAGGCAGGTGACGCGACGGCTTCGGTGTGCGAACGTCGAGCGCCGGGTTGTGACCGAGTTCGCCTTCGCGAATCAGCCAGCCGCAGAAAGTCCGGACCGCTGACAGGCGGCGTCGTAGGCTCGCTGGCGACGAACCGCGCCGGTGCTGTTCGGCCACGAAGGCGCGCACGTGGTGCACGGTGAGGCTTCGCCATGCGGCAATCTCATGGGCGCCGCAGTAGCGGATGAGCGTGTCGAGGTCGCTGCGGTAAGCGTTTGCGGTGTGCGCCGACAGTCGCCGCTCGTGGACGAGGTGGCGGTCGATGAAGCGGTCGACCGCTGCCCCGAGGTCGGCGGGCATCAGCCCCGGCGGCTGGTCAGCGCAAGGCCGACGAGCACGCCCATGCGCGCGAGATAGACGGTGCCCATCGTGGGGTTGAACTGATCCGGCCGGCGGCTGCCGACGCCGAGTATGCCGTGTTCGGCGCGTTCGCCGAGCGGCACGAGCGCAGCGGACGCGATATCGCCCGCCCGCTCACCGAACAGGAATTCGAGTTGCGCGGTCTTTAGTTTCCCGAGGACTGGGCGCCCGGCCTCCAGGAAGCCCGCGAAGTGTTCGGTTAGCGCTGGGTCGCTGCGGTCGATGGTCCGCGCCGGTTCGGGCACCGAGCCGTCGAACGCGCAGAGCGTGATTTCGTCCGCGCCGAAGCCGTCGCGCAGCTGCTCGAAGACGGTTTGGACGACGCGCTCGGTGTCGGTCGCCTCGAACAGGCCGACCGTCAGGCGCTGCATCCGCTCCATCAATTGATCATTGGACCGCGCGACCTCGACGAGGTCGACGAGCTTGCGCTCGAGCTGACGATTTTGTTGCCGCAGGATCGTCATCTGGCGCTCGACCAGCGAAACGGCGCCGCCAGCCGGGTGCGAAATGCGCATGTGCGCAAGCAGCTCGGCGTAGCCCTCAAAGAATTCAGGATGGTTCTGCAGGTACTGGGCGACCGCTTCGTCGTCGATGGCCGCTTCCACGAATCCCCGTTTACGCTGTGTGCTCATGCGTAGTCCCCACGAAAAACCTCGACCGCGGGACCGGTCATCCACACCGGGTCGCTGTCGTCGCCGGACCAGCTTATCACGAGGCGGCCGCCGGGAAGGTCGACGTTTACGGTGTCGTCAAGCTGCCCCCAGAGGCGGCCGACCGCGACCGCGGCGCACGCGCCGGTGCCGCATGCGAGCGTCTCGCCGGTGCCGCGTTCGAACACGCGCAACCGGATGTGGTCGCGCGCAATGACCTCCATGAAGCCCACGTTCGCGCGATCGGGGAAACGGGGATGGCGCTCAAGACGCGGCCCGAGTTCTGCGACGGGCGCACGGCGCACGTTCGCGACTGCGAGGACGAGATGTGGGTTGCCCATCGACACGGCGCCGACGCGTTGCGGCGCGCCATCGAGTTGCAGGTCGTAGGCGGGCGCGCGCGCGTCCGCTTCGAACGGAACGTCGCGCGGTTCGAAGCGAGGCGGTCCCATGTCGACGGTGATCTGGCCGTCGTCGAGCAGACGGGTACGCACAATCCCGCCCGGGCTATCGAGGCGAAGCTCCGGGCCACGCGCATGACCGCGCGTCGCGAGCCATTGCGCGATGCACCGAACGCCGTTGCCGCATTGCCCGGCCCGCCCGCCATCCGAGTTGAAGACGCGGTATTTGAAATCCGCATCGGCGTGCGTGGCGGACTCCAGGACGAGAATCTGATCGCAACCGACGCCGGTCCGTCGATCGGCGAGGCTGCGCAGCCAGTCGGGCTCAAGCGGGCTGGTCGCGCCCTGAAGGTGGTCGAGGACGACGAAGTCATTGCCGAGGCCGTGCATCTTCGTAAAGGGGATTCCCATCAGCTTTTTGCGTCCTTCAAGGCCGATAAATCAACTAATGGCAAACCATCTCGATAGAGACACCGGTCCATGACGACGAAAACGCCGGCCGCTTCGGCGCGTCGTGCCGCGGCGTGGTCGATGACGCCGTCCTGTAGCCAAAGCGCGGGCAGGCCGAGACGAATCACGTCGTCAACGATGTTCGGCACGTGCTCGGAGGCCCGGAAGACGTCGACCAAGTCGATCGATTCTTCGATTTCGTCGAGGGACGAACGCACAGGCTCACCGAGAATGTTGCCACCGCCGGGGCGGACCGGAATGATTCTGAACCCCGCCGCCTGCAGCGCGCGGGCAACGCGGTGACTCGGGCGAGATTCGTCGGCGGACAGGCCGACGACCGCGATGGTGCGCACGCGGTTCAGATGCGCCCGAATCGCTTCAGGACCGGGGTTGGTGAATTCATTCATGGCTGCAGATTGTGCCATGGCAGGTTCGCTTATACTCGTTTGATAATGAAGTATGGGGATTTGCGGGATTTCATCGGGCTGCTGGAGCGGCGCGGCGAGCTGAAACGAATCGGCGCCGCGGTTGATCCGTGCCTCGAAATGACTGAAATCTGTGACCGGACGCTACGCGCCGGTGGTCCGGCACTCCTGTTCGAGAATCCCATCGGCCACACCGTGCCTGTGCTCGCGAACTTGTTCGGTACGCCGGCCCGTGTCGCGCTGGCGATGGGCGAGGAATCGGTCGATGCGTTGCGCGAGGTCGGCAAGGTCCTCGCCGCGCTGCGCCAACCCGATGCGCCGACGGGCATGAAAGACGCGTGGTCCAAGCTCCCGGTCTTCAAACGCGTACTCGACATGGCGCCGAAGGAGCGGTCCAGCGCGCCGTGCCAGGACGTCGTCATCGAGGGCGAAGCCGTCGACCTCGCGAAGCTGCCCGTGCAGACTTGCTGGCCCGGCGACGTTGGCCCACTGATCACGTGGGGGCTGACGGTGACGCGCGGTCCGAATCAACCGCGCCAGAACCTCGGCATTTATCGCCAGCAGGTCATCGGCCGCAATCGCGTCATCATGCGGTGGCTCGCGCACCGCGGCGGCGCGCTCGATTTCCGCGACTTCCAGGAGAAACACCCCGGCCAGCCGTTCCCGGTCGCCGTCGCGCTGGGCGCGGACCCCGCAACGCTGATTGGCGCCGTGACACCGGTGCCGGACGCGCTGTCCGAGTACGCGTTCGCCGGCTTGCTGCGCGGGCAACGCACCGAGGTCGTGCGCTGCATCGGGTCAGACCTGCAGGTTCCCGCGAGTGCGGAATACGTGCTCGAAGGGCACATCGTTCCGGGCGACGAGGCCGACGAAGGTCCCTTTGGCGACCACACCGGGTATTACAACGAGGTCGAGCGTTTCCCGGTGTTCACGATTGACCGCATCACGCACCGCCGCGACCCGATTTATCACAGCACGTACACGGGTCGACCGCCGGACGAGCCCTCCGTGCTTGGCGTCGCGCTGAACGAAGTCTTCGTGCCGCTGCTGCAGAAACAGTTTCCCGAAATCACCGACTTCTACTTGCCGCCCGAGGGCTGCTCGTATCGCGTTGCCGTCGTGTCGATGCGGAAGCAGTATCCGGGCCATGCGAAGCGCGTGATGTTCGCAGTGTGGTCATTCCTGCGCCAGTTCATGTACACGAAATTCGTGATCGTCGTCGACGACGACGTCGACGCGCGGGATTGGAAAGACGTGGTCTGGGCGATCAGCACGCGCGTGGACCCCGCAAGGGACACGCTTCTCGTGGAAAATACGCCGATCGATTACCTCGACTTTGCGTCGCCCGTTTCCGGCCTTGGCTCGAAGATGGGACTCGATGCGACGAGCAAATGGCCGGGCGAAACACAGCGTGAATGGGGCAAGCCGATTCGTATGACAGATTCGGTCAAGGCGAGAATCGACGAAATATGGGGAACATTGGGGATACAACCCGAGGGGGAATGATGCGCACGATTATGGTGATGAACGCGAAGGGCGGTTGCGGCAAGAGCACGCTTGCGACGAGTCTCGCCACGTACTACGCGAACGAGGACCTGTCGGTCACGCTCGCCGACTACGACCCGCAGTGCTCGAGCCTGGACTGGCTCGCCGTACGGCCCGCCGACCGGCCGTCGATTCAGGGATTGCCGGCGTATCGCAACGGCCTGCGCGGCCTGAGCCGCGACACCGACGTGTTGATCATCGATGCGCCCGCGCGTGTGCACGGCAATGAGATCAAGGACATGCTGAAACGCGCTGAGACGATGATTGTCCCAGTGCTTCCATCACCCATCGACATGCGCGCGGCGGTGCATTTTCTGAACGAGGTACAGGCGACGCCGCAGTTTCAGAACAAGGAAATCCGCGTCGGCTTGGTCGCGAACCGGGTGAAGAGCGGCACGAACATCGCGCTGGAGCTCGACGATTACCTGACGAAAGTCAGGATGCCGTACGTCACGGCGCTGCGCGAGACGCAGAACTACAATCGTGCGCAGACGCGCGGGTTGGGCATTTTCGAGTTACCGCCTTACCTCGCGGTGCCGGATTGGGAGTACTGGGATCCCTTGATGAAGTGGCTGAACAGCCAGCGGAGTTTGCCGCAGGGTTGACGTCAGGCGCGGCGGGGTCGCGTCGTCGTCGTGTTGTCGGAGCGGCGCGCCGGCGGAAGTTTCTCGACGCCCGTATCTGCGCCCAGCGCGAGTAACAGCCCACGCTTCGTCGATTCAGTCGCGGCATCCGGTTCGCCGGTGTGTTGCAGCAGTTTAGCGAGTTCGTGCCAAGTATCCGCGCGCGGACCGCTCGCGATGCTCGATTCCAGGTAGCTGCGCGCCTTGCCCCACAGGCCGCTGCGCATGCAGAGGCGGCCACACGTGAGCAGCAACGCCGGTGTGTCGCCGCGCTCGCGCAACCACGCTTCCGCGCGCGCAAGCTGTTTCGATGGATCGGTGGTGCGCAGCTGGCCATATTGGAGTACGAGGCCGTCGTCCCAGTGCTGCCGTAGCACAGAACGCAAGAGGACTTCGGCGTCGTCGCCGCGCCCCGATGCGTTGAGCGTCGACGCGTACGGCGAAACCAGCAGCGGCGCTTGGCGAAGCGCGCGTGGCAACTCTTCCCAAAGCACGCTGGCTTGTTCGGCGTCGCCACGGTCGGCAGCAGCCATGAGACGGACCCGGTAAATGCGTGTGACGAGTGCGTCGAGCTCGGCGTCTGCGAAGGCGTCGTGCCGCTTCAGGTCCGGCAACAGCGCATGCAGCGCATCCCACTCGCCCCGACGTTCGTGCAGCGTCGCGAGCAGTCGTAACGCGAACGCATGATTCGGCGCCAATTCACGCAGCCGGTTGAGTGTCGCAAGCGCGCGCTCGTACTGTGCGTCGGTAAGTTGCAGCTCCGCCTGCGTCAACAGCACCGCAATCGTCGCGGCGGGCGTTGTTTCGTACGCGAGTTTCAGGTGGTTGTCGCGGCGGTCAGGCTCGCCCTGCAGTTGGGCCGCGCGCGCCGCAACGAGGTAGTGCGGAAGCGGCGTCGGCGAGTGGCGCGCATAGCGGAGCAGCGAGCGCTCCCCGTCGCGCCAGCGACCCTCGGCGAGCTCGATGAGCCCGCGCGTCAGCGACAGCTGCGCCTTGCGCAGGCGTTGCCGGCGACGCATCGCGCGGAGCCGCGACGGCAGCCTCCATGTACCGACGACGATGCGTAGCAACGCCCAAGTCACGGCAAACAGCACGACCGTCAGTAAGGCGAGCATCGCGAGCGACATCTCGACGGTTGTGTCACCCCAGGCGAGCAGTGCGTAACCGTTGTCGGTGCGCAGGCCCACCGCGACGGCGATTGCAATGAACAGGACGGCGAGTAGCGCGATCGCGTAGCGCATTACGGCGAACTCGTACGGCCGTCGGCGCCGCGCAATAACCGCAGTGCGCCGGTGATGTCGGGGAGTGGCGGATTCAGCCGCTGATCCTCGAGCGTACTCAGCTCGCCGAGCATCGCCT
>CAYXYM010000092.1:0-3383 GCA_964469285.1 uncultured Gammaproteobacteria bacterium
GGCTCGCGGCGCCCGAGGCGCCGAATTTGCTCGTGCCTTCATCGGGCGGCTACATGCACGACGGCACCACCACGGTCCTGCGCGATGACGAGAACAACATTCTTGAGGTGCTCGCCGATTTCAACGAGCAACAAGTCATGCTGTGGGATGTCACGAATCCGGCTGAGCCGATCCAGTTGTCGTCGCTGATCCCTCCGAATGCAAGCTACGTCCATTCAGGATCTTGGTCGGAGGATGGCCACTACCTGTTCGTGCACGACGAGCTCGACGAATTGAACAACACCCAGAACCCCCCGTTGAACACCTCCGTGTACGTGTTCGATGTCGACCCCCCTGACGCGCCAAACGGGGACCCGATCACTTGGACGGGTCCGACACGCGCGATCGACCATAACGGCTACCCGCGCGGCAACCGGTATTACATCAGCAACTACGCGCGCGGACTCACCGTACTCGACATCACCGACCCAGCGAACCCAGTTGATGAGGCGTGGTATTTCGACACGTTCACGGTCTCGGACAATCCGGTGTTCTCGGGCGCGTGGGGCGTGTACCCGTATCTGCCGAGCCGCGCGGTGCTCATCAGCGACATCCAGGCGGGGCTGTTCGTGCTCGACGACCGCACGCGCGACGTCCCGCAAGGCACGCTCGCGTTCGACGACAAGACGTTCGCCGCTGAGCGCGGCACGATTCTGCACGTTCCCGTCGCTCGGACCGGTCGCACGGTTGGCGAAGTGTCGGTCGGCTGGGAAGTCATCCCGGGCAGCGGCGATGAAACGGGCATTCCGCTCGCACGCGGCCGTCTCGACTGGCCCGATGGCGACGGCACGTTTCAACACGCGGAACTCGAGTTGCCTGCTGGCGCCGAGCCGATGCAGCGGTTCTTCATGCGGCTATTCGACCCCAAGGGCGGCGCGACGCTCGGCGGCGTCGTCTACGCGAGTGTGTTCGTCGAGCCTGCCGACGCGAAAGCGACCCTTGGATTTCTTGACGCACCTGTCGTGGACGCCGACACGGCACGCGTGCTCGTCACCGTGGTTCGTGGCGGCAAGGCGACGGGCGCGGTCAGCGTCGAATACATGACGGTTGCGGGGACGGCGGCAGCCGACAGCGAGTTCGCCGCGGCGAGCGGCACGCTGGATTGGGCCGACGGCGACGCGACGGCGCGAGTGATTGAAATCGAAATCATCGCAGACGACGAACTCGCCGAGGACAAGGCATTCACCGTGGAACTGTCGAACGCGCTGGGCGCGGAGATTGTCGGCGACCCAACGACGGTAGTCGTGACGCCGGTCGAAATCGACGAGCCGCCACCGCCACCGCCGCCACCGCCACCGCCGCCACCGCCACCGCCAAGGGGCGGCGGTGCGGTCGACTGGTGGTGGCTTATCGCGCTAGCCAGCGCACTTCCGTTTCGACGCGGCCGTCGGGATGCAATGCGAGTCGGCGCCAACCCGGCGGCTTGTCCTCGTCAACGGTAAACTGGTCGGCGCCTGGTAGGAACTGGATGCACGTGCTCGGCGTTCCGAGTAACGCCGCGTCTTCCCAGCGACCTTCCCACGCCTGATGCGCATGGCCCCATAGAATCGCCTTCACCTGCGGATTCTCGTCGATTACACCAAAGAACGGTCCTGCGTCCGCGAGCCCGAGCGCGTCGATCCAGCGGCTGCCGAGTGCGACCGGCGGGTGATGCAGGCAGACGAGCGCCGGCTCGTCGGGATAACTCGCGAGCGTGTTTGCGAGCGCTGCGAGTTCGGCGGCGCCAAGCTCACCGCCGATTTCGCCGGGCACCGAGCTGTCGAGCAGTATGAGCAGCCAGCCATTCACGCGCCTTGCGCGCGGCGTCGCGAGGCCGTCGCGGTTGAGTTCCGCGCGGGCCAGTTCCGGGTCGTCGTGGTTGCCCGGTAGGCACCAGGCGGGGACACCGGTATTCCCGAGCAAATCGCGCAATCGGCCGTAGGCCTCCGCGGTCGGGTCCTCGGCGAGGTCGCCGGTGACGAGGAACAGGTCCGGAAGCCCCTCGGCGGCAATCGCTGCGAGCACGGCACGCAGCGTGGCGTCCGTATCGACCCCGCGCAGCGTCTCGCCGCGCCGCGCGCGCAGGTGCGTGTCGGTAATCTGTATGACCTGGAGTGCGCGCGGGTCCGTCATGGTGGCATCATACAAGCATGTCCAATAAAACCATTGCCGTGAACCAATCCCTGTACGAGTACATTCTCGGTGTCTCGCTGCGTGAGCCCGCCGTGCTGCGGCGCCTGCGCGAGGAGACGGCGGCGATGCCGGAACACAACATGCAGATTTCGCCGGAGCAGGGCCAGTTTATGGCGCTGCTCGTACGCCTGATGGGCGCGCACCGCTGCCTCGAGATCGGGACGTTCACCGGTTACTCAGCGCTCGCGGTTGCGCTGGCGATTGACGACGAGGGCACCGTCCTCGCGCTCGACACCAGCGAGGAATATACGGACGTCGCGCGCCGCTTTTGGAAAGAAGCTGGCGTCGACCACAAGATCGAATTGCGCCTTGCGCCTGCGCTCGAGACTTTAGAGGAAATGCTGGATGCGGACGACCAGCGCCACACCTACGACTTTGTGTTCATCGACGCGGACAAGACGAACTACACCCGCTACTACGAGGCGTGCCTGCAGCTCGTGCGCGACGGCGGCTGCATCGCATTCGACAACACGCTGTGGGACGGCAAAGTCGCCGACAAGTCTGTGAAGGACGCCGATACCGCGGCGCTGCGCGAGCTCAACGAGAAGCTGTACGCGGACGAGCGCATCGAGTTATCGCTGCTGCCCATTGCGGACGGCCTCACGCTCTGCCGGAAGATTTAAGGAGTCCTGCGCCCCCAAGCACCTCGCGCGTCGCCTCTGCATCGTTGGTCGTGAAGAGATGCGGCGGGATGCCGGCGTCAAAGAGGTCACGCACCAGCGTCGTGAAATACGCGAGCGTGCGTGCCCGCCCGCCGCTGTCGCGGTCCGCAATCAGCGCTTTGCGTAACGCGGTCGGGATTGAGACGCCGGCTCGGACCACGAGGCCCGAGATACGCGCGAGGTCGGTTGCGAGCAGCACACCGGCGCGTAGCGGCACGCCCGCGCGCTTCGCCGCGATACGGTCGCGCAGCCGGATTACCGCGTCGGCGTCGTAACAGAACTGTGTAATCACGCCGTCGGCGCCCGCATCGAGCTTCCGGAGGAGGTACTCGGTCTCGCGCGCGGGGCCGCGCCCCTCGGGATGGCCTTCGGGGTGCGCGCCGACTTCGACGCGTAGCGGCCCGCTGCGCCAGCGCGCGCGGATTGCGGTCACGAGGTCAATTGCATACGGGAAGTCGAACGGCGCGGGCAGGTCGCTCGATGCATCGCCGCGCACGACGACGAGGTGGG
>CAYXYM010000093.1:0-2675 GCA_964469285.1 uncultured Gammaproteobacteria bacterium
CCGAGCCAATCCGAGCGGCCGAGGCGCTCGCACAATCGTTGCAGCGAGGCCGCGTCGGTTACGTATTCGAACATCTGGGCTATGATGCCAGACCTTATGCACGTTCACATCCTCGGTATCTGCGGCACGTTCATGGGCGGCATCGCCGCGCTCGCCCGCGCCGCCGGTCACGAAGTTACCGGCGCGGACGTCGGCGTCTACCCGCCCATGAGTACGCAACTCGATGCGCTCGGGATCCGTGTGTTCGACGGCTGGGACGCCGCGCAGTTCGCCCCGGCGCCAGACCTCGTGGTGATCGGCAACGCGCTGTCGCGCGGCAATCCCGCGGTCGAGTACGTGTTGGAGCGGGGATTGCACTACACGTCGGGTCCGCAATGGCTCGCGGACCACTTTCTCGTCGATCGGTGGGTACTCGCGGTCGCCGGCACGCATGGCAAGACAACGACGACCGCGATGCTCGCGTGGATCCTCGAGTGCGCGGGGCTGGATCCCGGCTTCTTGATCGGTGGCGTGGCGCGTGATTTCGACGCGTCCGCACGCGCGGGGTCGGCGCCATTCTTCGTGATCGAAGCGGACGAATACGACACCGCGTTTTTCGACAAGCGCTCGAAGTTCGTCCACTACCGATCGCGCACGCTGATTTTGAACAACCTCGAATTCGACCACGCCGATGTGTTCCCGGATCTCGCCGCAATCGAGCGCCAGTTCCACCACCTCGTGCGTACCGTGCCGGGCAACGGCTGCATCATCGTGAATGGCGAGGATGTGAACCTGGCGCGCGTGCTCGAGCAAGGCTGCTGGACGCCCATCGAGACCTTCGGCACGAAAGGCGGGTGGACGGCACAGCTGGACGCCGACGATGCCAGTGCGTTCCGCGTGTCGTTCGACGGGCAGGCGCAGGCAAGCGTGAAGTGGACGCATCGTGGACTGCACATGGTCAGCAACGCGCTTGCTGCGATTGCGGCCGCACGTCATGCGGGTGTCACGCCGGCCGTCGCTGCGGATGCGCTGTCACGCTTCCAGGGGGTGAAGCGCCGCATGGAATTGCGCGGTGAGGTTGCCGGCATTTCAGTCTGGGACGATTTTGCGCACCACCCGACGGCAATCGCGACGACGATTGATGGTTTGCGCCGTACCGTCGGGGATGCACGCATCGTCGCGGTCGTCGATCCGCGCTCGGCCACAATGAAGGCGGGCGTGCACCGCGACACACTCGCAGGCGCGCTCGCCGCCGCCGACCGCGTGGTCATGCACGCGCCAGGCGAATTCCGCTGGGACACGGCTGATGCACTCGCGCCGCTCGGTGACCGTGCGACGACGGCACCGGATCCGGACGCGATTGTCGCGCTGCTCGCGCGCGAGCTGCGCGACGGCGACCATGTGTTGGTGATGAGCAACGGCGGTTTCGGTGGCCTCCACGACAAGCTGCTCGCAGCACTCGGGGCACGCGCGTGAGCGCGGACGCGAAGCCGATCGCCGTCGCGCTGACCGGTGCGTCGGGCGCGCAGTACGGGCTCCGTCTGCTCCGATGTCTGATTGAAGCGGGCCGCGACGTGCAGGTAATGGTCTCCGGCCCCGCGCAGCTTGTAATCAATATGGAAACCGACTTGAAGCTCTCGGGGTCTGCGCCGCAGATGGAGCGCACGCTGTGCGAGTTCACGGGTGCGGCCCCCGGCCAGCTCGTCGTCTATGGCAAGGAGCAGTGGACCGCGCCCGTCGCGAGCGGGTCGAACCCGCCGGCGGCGATGGCGGTGTGTCCGTGTACGACCGCGACGCTCGCGGCGATCGCGACCGGCGCCAGCCGCAGCCTCATCGAGCGCGCTGCGGATGTGATGATCAAGGAGCGCCGTCCATTGGTACTCGTGGTGCGCGAGATGCCGTTCTCGCCGATTCACCTTGAGCACATGCTGTCGCTCGCCCGCATCGGCGTCACGATCATGCCGGCCAACCCCGGCTTCTATAATCGCCCGCAGCGCGTCGAGGACCTCGTCGACTTCGTGGTCGCGCGGACGCTTGACCATCTGGGCATCGCGCACCAGTTGGTCGCGCGCTGGGGTGAGTCGCCCTAGAGTGTATTCCCGATGTGTTTTGCGGAAACGCCCGCTAAGATTGCACTATGTTAAGAACCAATCAGGCCGTCGCTTCGGTCCGCGAGGCCCCCGCGTCGCAGACGCTGCCCGTGCTGCCGTTGAATTCCGTGCTGTACCCCGACGGTCTGTTGCCGCTCCGCGTGTTCGAGCCGCGATACCTCGATCTGGTCGCGCAATGCATGCGCGAGGACGAGTGTTTCGTCGTGGCGCTCATCACAAGCGGCAGCGAAACGGGTGAAGCCGAGTTCCACCCGGTCGGCACCACCGCGCGCATCGTCGACTGGGACCAAGGGCCCGACGGCATCCTGCACGTGCAATGCGTCGGTCAGCAGCGAGTGCGTATCCACAACCATGAGGTTCGGCGGAACGGCCTGTGCGTTGCCGGCGGCGAGGTCATTCCAACGCCGGATCCCGTCGCATTACCGATCCGGCATCGCCGCCTGGCGGAGATGATTGCCGAGCATCTCTCCGAAATCGCGATTTATACGAAAGAGGCGATTCGGCCCAATGACGCGCACTGGCTCGCCGACCGGCTATGTGAAATCCTGCCGCTGGGACTCACCGACCGGCAGGCGCTGCTCGAGC
>CAYXYM010000094.1:0-10511 GCA_964469285.1 uncultured Gammaproteobacteria bacterium
CGATGCGGGTTACGGCTTCGTCGGCAAGCTCGGCGACTTCCAGACCCGCAACCGCAACGGCAAGTCAGTGTTGTCCGTACCGAAGGGTGCGGCTGCGCTGACGCCGATGCCGATTGTCGACCTGGCGTCCGATTTGCTCGCGGCCGTCAGCGATGCCGGCAAGCTGCTGGTGTTCCCGGTTGCCGACCTGCCGGAGCTCACGCGCGGCAAGGGCAACAAAATCATGGGCATTGCCAAGAAGGGCGGCGAGCGCCTGGTCGCGGTCGCGGCGGTCCCAGACGGGGGAACGCTGGTCGTTTGGAGCGGTCAGAGGTTCATGCAGATCAAGTGGAGCGACCTCGACGACTACCGCGGTGAGCGGGGCCGGCGGGGCAGCGTACTTCCGCGCGGATACCGGACGGTGCAGGCGCTGACGGTCGGGGATTGAAAATCAGTAGTTGTGCCACAATATTCATATTCGCGGCGCAAAGGCGCCGCTCCCACACTTGTAGTGAGGCTAGCGACACATGAAACGAATTTTTCTGTTCATCGTGACGAACATTGCGGTGCTGGTGGTCATCAGCATCATCTTCAGCGTGTTCGGCATCGGCGACTACCTGGAGGAGGGTGGCACGCAGATCAACCTCGGTCAGCTGCTCGTATTCTCCGCGGTCATTGGTTTCACCGGTTCGTTCATCTCGCTGCTGATTTCAAAGTGGTCGGCAAAGCGGATGACTGGCGCGCAGGTCATCACCCAGCCGCGCGGCGAAACCGAATCTTGGTTGCTGTCGACGGTCGAGCGCCATTCGCGGACCGCGGGAATCAAGACGCCCGAAGTCGCGATTTACCAAGCGCCGGAGATGAACGCATTTGCGACCGGCGCATTCAAGAACAGCGCACTCGTCGCGGTGTCGACCGGCCTGCTCGAACAAATGACGCGCGATGAAGTCGAGGCGGTGCTTGCGCACGAGATCAGCCACGTCGCGAACGGTGACATGGTCACGCTGACCCTGATTCAGGGCGTCGTGAACACCTTCGTGATTTTCCTGTCACGCGTTGTCGGCTACGTCATCGATCGCGCGGTGTTCAAGACCGAGAGCGGGCACGGTCCGGGCTTCTGGGTGGTGACCATCATCGCGCAGATTGTATTCGGCATCCTCGCGAGCACGATTGTGATGTGGTTCTCGCGTTGGCGCGAATTTCGCGCAGACGCCGGCGGCGCAAAACTCGCAGGCCGCGACCGCATGATTAGCGCGCTACAACGTCTCGGTGGTGGTGCGCAGCGCGACCTGCCGGATCAGTTGGCTGCGTTCGGCATCAACGGCGCCCGCGTCGGTGGATTCCGGCGGTTCTTCATGAGCCACCCGCCGATCAGCGAACGCGTCGCCGCGCTGCAGCGCTCGCAATATTCCTGATTATTCGCGATTAGCCGGCGATGACGACTTCCGGCTCCTGCAGATAGTTGCCCTGTACGAAGTCGACACCGAGCTGCCACAGCAGCGCCATGTTGTTCGCGTCCTCGACGCCCGGCGCGATGGACAGCGCTTTGCGCTCGCGAAGCTGTTCGATCAGCGCCTTCACGGTCGCCTGACGCGCGGGATCACGACCGAGGCCGGCGAGCATTTGCGTGTCGAGCTTCACGTAGTCGATCGGCAAATGTTCAAGCATCTGTGCGGAGCCCGGGCGTCCACCGAAACGGCTCAACAGGAAGTCGCAGCCGAGTGACTTGAACATTGCGGTGCTCGCGCGCGACTCCTTCAGGAACTTTTCTGCCTGCATCTCGCTGATTTCGAATACGAGCCGGCCGGCCTCAAGTTTCGCGGCCTGGAGCTGAGCGGTCAGCCATTTCTCGAGGGTTTGGTCCTTCAGCGTTGCGTCGGACACGCGAACGAATACGGTCGTTCCGCGCTTGCGGTGGCCCTCCTCGCTGAGCGTTTTGATCGCGGTCGCGAACACCCAGCGGTCAATCGCGGTCATCAAGCCAACGCGCTCGGCGGCAGGCAGGAACTCACCCGGCAGTACCTCGCCTTGCTCAGGATCGAGCAGTCGCAGCAGCGTGTCGTTACTTTCACTATTCTCACCGCGCAGGCTCGCGACCGGCTGGAACGCGAGCCGGAAGTGCTTGCTCACGAGCGCGCGCTTGATGCGCGTCGCCCACTCGGTGTCGCTGACGGCATCGACCGGCGCGGCTTCCTCGGCGTCCGCATAGACTTCCACGGCCTTGCCGCCACCGGCGCGCGCGGAGCGTAACGCGGCGAGCGCTTGGTCGAGCCGCTTGCCCGGGTCGGACTCCCCCTGCAGGCGTACGCCGAACGACGCGGCCAGTGCGGTTGAACGGCCGCTGAACTCGAACACTTTGCCGGCGATCGCGGTCGCGAGTTCCCCGCACCAGGCCAGAATCGCGTCCTTGTCCTGCGCCGGGAGCAGTAATCCGAGCAGGGTGCCCTCGAGGCGCCCACCGACCGATTTGGCATCGAGCCGACCGCGAATGAATTTCGCGAATTGCACGGCGACCGAGTCGCTTCCGAGTACACCCATCTGCTCGACGAGCCGTGCGAAGTCGTCGATTCGTGCGAGCACGAGCGTGTCGTCCGGACGCTGGGTGATGGCGTCAATGAATGCCGCGCGGTTGAGCAGGCCGGTGTCGCGGTCCTCGCGTTGCGCGCGCTCAAGTTCGAGTGCGAGCGTGCGCTGGCCAGCGCCGCTTCGAATTGCGATTTCCAGCAGGCCTCGGTCGCCGAGCGGTCGCAACGCGACGCTGACCGGCACAGCGGCTTCGCCTTCGCCGCGCGCGGTGAGTTCAAGGGTCGCGGCGGCACCTTTGCGCAGCGCGGCTCGCAACGCTGGATGCGCTGCCGAGTCGAACACGTCCATGACCGGCGTCCCCGCGACCGCGCGGTCGTCGCCGAACAGCTCGGCCCACGCGGGGTTGGATTCGACGACAATGCCGTCCTCGGCGCGTGCAAGCGCATCCCCACTATGGACGAACAGCGCGTCGCGCTCACCGCGGGCGGTCTCGGCATGACCATGCGCCGCGGCAACGGCGCGCATCGCGGTCAACGACTCGAGTTCGCGTCGCGCAACCGCCGCGATGTGCATCCCGCGCTCTGCGAGCACGAGGTCACGTACGCCGGCTTTCAGTGACTTGGTCAAGAGGTCATCGTCGATCTCTTCGGCGAGCCCGACGACTGGGGTCGGTGGTCTTTGGTTTGCGGTTATTTTCATGATGGCGGCCGGATCGACAGCCGGCAGGTCCGCGTAGATGAGATCGTAATGCTCGCGCTCGAACTGTTTTGCGGCATCCGCGGCGCTGCGAGCCCACTCGACTTGCACTACGATGCCCGCGCCGCGCAGCGCGGTGTTCACGCGCGACGCGAGTTCGGGGGCCGGTGATACGACCAGCACTCTCACGTCCGTCATGGTACGAGCGCCGTCTTCGACGGCCGACCCGGCAGTTCTCGCACGAGCCGCGGCACAAGGTAGCCCGACAGGCGAGCTTGCATCGCCGCATGCAATTCAAGTGCGCGTGCGTCGGGCACGTCGAAATGCGCGGCGCCTGCGACGGGGTCGAGTTGGTGCAGGTAGTACGGCAACACGCCGACGTCGAACAACTTATTGGACAAGTCGACGAGTGCATCAACGTCGTCGTTCACGCCACGCAGCAGCACGGATTGATTGAGCACGGTCGCGCCGGCGCCGCGTAACGAACCCACTGCATCGCGGACGGCGTCGTCGATTTCCGCAGCGTGGTTCGCGTGCAGCACGACGACTTTCGCGAGCGGCGTGGCGCCCAGCCACTCAAGCAGCCGCGCGTCGACGCGGCTCGGCAGCACGATCGGTGTGCGCGTATGGATGCGTAGGCGTTTCACATGCGGAATCGCCGTGAGGCCCTCGACCAGCGCCGTGAGGCGGCGGTCTGAAAGGGAGAGCGGGTCGCCGCCGGACAGGATCGCCTCTTCAAGCGAGGGGTCAACGGAGAACCGGTCGAGCACGGCGCGCCATCCGTCTGACGACGCGCGGGCATCCTCGTAAGGAAAGTGGCGGCGGAAACAGTAGCGGCAGTGAACCGCGCAAGCGCCCGTTGTGACGATCAGCGCGCGTCCTTCGTATTTCTGCAGCACGCCATCGGTCGGGTTGGCGGCGACCTCGGCGAGCGGGTCGCCGGTGAAACCCGGAACCGCCACGAGTTCGTCGCCAATCGGAAGCACCTGGCGTAACAACGGGTCGGCCGGGTCGCCTCGACGCATTCGGGCGATGAACGACCGCGGCACGCGCAAGCGGAACGAACGCGCCGCGGACTGTGCGGCAGGCAACAACGCCGGATCGAGGTCGAGCAGCGACAGTAATTCAACGGGGTCGGTGACGGCGTGGCGCAACTCCGTCTGCCATTCGGGGACCTGCCAAGCTATCATATGCGCCATGGCGACCTATAGTACCAACGAATTCCGCTCCGGCCTCAAACTGATGTTGGATAACGACCCCTGCGCGATCATCGAGAACGAGTTCGTGAAACCCGGAAAAGGGCAGGCGTTCAGCCGCGTCAAGCTACGCAACCTGAAGAGCGGGCGCGTGCTCGAAAAAACCTTCAAGTCGGGCGAGACTTTCGAGGCGGCTGACGTCGTCGATACCGAGATGCAGTACTTGTATTCCGATGGCGAGTTCTGGCACTTCATGAAGCCTGATACGTTCGAGCAATTCGCGGCCGAGCGCAAAGCGGTCGAAGACGCGTTGATGTGGCTGAAGGAGAATGACGTTTGTACGGTCACGTTGTGGAACAACGCACCGCTCGCGGTCAGCCCGCCGAACCACGTAATCCTCCAGATTATTGAGACGGACCCCGGCCTGCGCGGCGATACCTCGTCCGGCGGCGGCAAGCCCGCAAAGCTCGAGACGGGCGCGGTCGTGCGCGTCCCACTTTTCGTCGACCAGGGCGAGTTGGTCAAGGTCGATACGCGTACCGGCGAGTACGTCGGGCGCGCCGCGAAGGACTGATTGGACGACTGGCGCCCGACCGCCGGTCGGCATGCGCTGGAGGTTCGCGCCGAACTCATGCGGCGCGCGCGTGCGTTCTTCGATGCGCGCGGTCTGCTCGAGGTCGAAACGCCGATGCTATCCGCGGCGGCGCCGACCGACCTCAATGTCCATAGCATCTCGACCGGCGACCGCTGGTTGCAGACCTCCCCCGAATTCCCGATGAAGCGCTTGCTCGCCGACGGTGTCGGCGATTGTTGGCAGCTTTGCCGCGTGTTCCGCGCCGGCGAGGCCGGTCGCCTGCACAACCCGGAATTCACGCTGCTCGAGTGGTACCGGGTCGGCTGGGACGACGCCGCGCTAATGGACGAAGTCGAGGCGCTTGTGCACCATTTGCTCGAAGGCTACCGCACGCTGGACGTCGGCGAGCGAGTCACCTACGCGCAGGCATTCCACCGCGCGACCGGCGTCGCGCACGCGGCCGCCGACGCTGAGCGCTGCGCTTTGATTGCGCGCGATTGCGGACTCGCGGCGCCGGACACGCTCACCCTCGCGCAATGGCACGACCTAATCCTCGGGGCGGTCGCGATGCCGACGCTCGGCTGTGATGGCCCGTGCTTCATCACCGATTATCCGGCCGAGCAGGCGGCGCTCGCGCGACTGCGCGGCACACCGCCAGTCGCTGCCCGGTTTGAGCTCGTGATTGATGGGATTGAGATCGCCAACGGCTACCACGAGCTCAACGACCCCGCGGAACAGGCACGGCGCGTCCACGCCGACAATGCGGCGCGCGCTGTGGCCGGCTTGCCGGCCATGCCGCAGGACACGCGGCTGCTCGCCGCGCTCGAACAGGGGCTCCCGGACTGCGCCGGCGTCGCGCTCGGCTTCGACCGGCTCGTCATGCTCGCGCTCGGCGCCGACCACATCCAGGATGTCATCGCGTTCCCAGCCGACCGCGCCTAAAGGCTCGCCAATCACAGATTGGCTCCCACTTAAGTATCATCGCCCCATGATTGCAGCGGCGGAACTGACGGCGGACGACGGGGTACTGCGACCCCGCGGCGATTGGGTGCTCGCTGCGCTCGACCCGGTGCCGCCAACGCTGCCCGTCGCGACCCCGGTCTCGAGCCTCGACTGCAGCGATCTGGAAACGCTGGACACCGCGGGCGCGCTTGCAATTTGGCATCTCGCACAAGCGCACGGCGTCGAGCCTGCTGGCCTGCGCACGGAATTCGCCGCACTGTACGAGCAGGTCGCCGAACTTGCCGCGCAGCCCGCGGTATCGGCGCCGCTGCGCGCCGGCTTCCTGCACCGCGTCGGCTTCCGAACGGTCGGCGGCCTTCACGACGCCCGCGGGTTTCTCGCGTTCATCGGCGAGCTCGCCGTGACGCTCGTCGGCGTGCTCGCGCGGCCGTCACGCTTGCGCTGGCAGCAGATGTTCGGCGTGTTCGAGACGGCGGGGTGGGGCGCGTTGCCGATCCTCGGCTTGTTGAGCTTCCTGATTGGCATCGTGATCGCGTACCAGGCCGGCGTGCAGTTGCGCGACTTCGGCGCGAATATTTTCATCGCGGACCTGATCGGCATCTCGGTGTTGCGCGAATTCGGCCCGCTAATTGCAGCGATCATCGTCGCGGGTCGTACCGGTTCCGCGTTCACCGCAGAGATCGGCACCATGAAGGTCACCGATGAAATCGACGCGCTGCGCACGATTGGCGTCTCACCACTGGAAATGCTCGCGCTGCCGAAAGTCATCGCGCTCGCGGTCGTATTACCCCTGCTGACCGTGTTCGCCGACGTTTGTGGAATCGCGGGCGGCATGGTGATGGCGCAGACGATGCTTGAGGTCGGGTTTTACGACTTCGTCGATCGCCTCGCCGAATCTGTTGACCTGTCCGACTTCCTGACCGGTATCGGCAAGGCACCGGTATTTGCGTTGCTCATTGCGAGCGTCGGGTGCCACCAAGGCTTCCAGGTCGGCACGAGCGCCGACTCGGTGGGTCGCCACGTGACGCGCAGTGTCGTGCAGTCCATTTTCCTGATAATCGTCGCCGACGCGGCGTTTTCGGTTGTGTTCAGTCTGGTGGACCTATGAGTCAGGCGGCGATCGAAGTCCGCGGCCTGCGCTTTCGCTTTGGCGACGGCCCGTGGATCCATGATGGTATCGATTTCGACGTGCGCCGCGGCGAGGTATTCGCGATTGTGGGCGGGTCCGGGTCGGGGAAGACCGCGATGATGCGGCAAATGCTATTGTTGGAGCGACCGAATGAGGGCAGCGTCCGGCTCCTCGGTTGCGAGATTACCGCGGCGTCCGCCGATGAGGTGGCCGCGACCCGGCGCCGATGCGGCGTGTTGTTCCAGCACGGCGCGATGTTCTCGGGAATGACGGTCCTCGAAAACGTGATGTTTCCGATGCGCGAGCATACCGCGCTGTCGGCGGAGGACCGCGAGGCGCTCGCGCATATCCGGATTGGCATGGTCGGTTTGCAGCCCAAGGCAGCGTGGCTGTACCCGGCGCAGTTGTCGGGCGGCATGCTGAAGCGCGCGGCGCTCGCGCGCGCGCTCGCGCTCGACCCGGAGCTGTTGTTCCTCGACGAGCCGACGTCCGGCCTCGACCCGGTCAGCGCCGCATCGTTCGACGAGCTCGTCGTACGGTTGCGTGATGCGATGGGCCTCACGATCGTGTTCGTTACGCACGACCTCGATTCGTTGTGGCTCATCTCGGACCGCGTGCTGTTTCTCGCGCGGAGCAAGGCGCTCGCGATCGACCAGGTCGCAGCGGTGGCGGCGATCGATGCGCCGGAAGTGAAAGAATATTTTGGTGGCCCGCGTGGGCGCCACCACTTGGAGGGCAGATGGAAGCAAGGGTGAACTACGCTGCAGTCGGCGCGTTCGTCATGGTGCTGACCGCGGCCTTGATCGGCGGCATCCTGTGGCTGTCCGCGGGCATGCATCGGTCGGACTACCAGTTCTACGTTGCGTACGTCACCGAATCGGTGTCGGGCCTCAACGTCAATGCGCCGGTCAAGTACCGCGGCGTGGATGTCGGCGTGGTGCGCGAAATCGGTCTGCGTCCCGGCAACCCCGAGCAGGTCCGCTTGCTGATGGCGATTGAACGCTTTACGCCGGTGAAGGAAGACACGGTCGCGATCCTTTCGGTGCAGGGACTGACCGGCATTGCGTTCATTGACCTTACCGGCGGCTCACAGCACTCGCCGCTGCTCGAGGCGCGCCGCGGCGAGGCGTACCCGGTGATTCCGACGGGGCCGTCCTTGCTCGCGCGACTCGATACCGCGGCGTCGCAGATGTTCACCAACATCGAGCGCGTGTCGGATTCGCTGTCTGCGCTGGTCGACGAGCAGAACCAACGGGCATTCAGGGAGACCCTTGGGAACATTCGTGCGTTCACAGCGCGGCTGGAGCGGGTCCTGAACGAAGAGAACTCCCAGCAACTCGAGGCGTCGCTCGATGCGCTGCACCGCGTGTCGATGGCGCTTGCAGGCAATGCGGGCAGCATCGAAGAGATGATTCAGAACCTGCATGCCGCGAGCGAGGGGCTGCCGACGGCCGTCGACAACTTCACCGACGCAGGCGCGAAATTCACGCAGACGATGGACGCGACCCAAGCCGAAATCCGCTACCTTTCACAGCAAATTACGCCTCAGGCGGCCGCGGTGCTCACCGATCTGCGCCGCGCGAGCTCGAGCCTCGAGCGCTTCGCGGACAATCTTGAGAACGACCCCGCGCTGTTGTTGCATGGTCCACGCGAACGGACGCGCGGACCGGGAGAGAAATGATGACGACACGAATCCTGCTGCTCGGGCTGCTCGCGGTGGTGCTTGCGGGCTGCGGTACGCTGGCGCGGCCGCCGGCGGTGAACATGGTCAAGCTGCAGCTCCTCGGAGAGGACGCGCAGATCGAATCCGTTGAGCCGGTCGGCGCCAGTATCGCCGTCGCGGAACCGAGCGCGTTGCCGGGTTTCTCGACCCCGCGGTTCGCATACCTGCAACAGGGGCTTGAGCTCCGGTATTACGGCCGCCACGAGTGGACGGCGAGTCCCGCGCGCTTGCTGCAACCCGCGCTCGTGCGCGCGCTCGACAAGAGCGGAGGCTTTAGCGCGGTGACGGCGCCGCCGTCAATCGCGCTCGCAAACCTGCAGCTGGACGTCGAGCTCACGCGCCTCGTGCACGACTTCCGGGAGAGTGAGGGCGGCGAGATTGTACTCGCTGTTCGCGTCCAGCTGACTTCGCTGCAGGACCGGCGCGTGCTCGCGACGCGCACGTTCGAATACCGCGAGCCCGCCGAGGCGCACCCGGTTGCCGGCGCGGAGGCGGCGGACCGCGCGCTCGCGCGGCTGCTCGAGGATGTCGTCGCGTTCGCCGCAGAAAATGCCAACCGCTGAATTCGCGCCGCCCCGGTGGCTCAGTAATCCCCATGTGCAGTCCTTGCTCGCGACGACGCGCGCGCGCAAGGCCCTGATCAATAATTCGGCATTGGATGCGGCGTCGCGCTGGGTGATGCTCGACTGCGGCGACGGCGTGCGGCTGCTCGCGTCGCATTCTGTGCAAGGCGACGCCCAACCCGGCACGCCGCTCGTCATCATGATTCACGGTTGGGAGGGCAGTTCCGAATCCGCGTACCTCGTCTCAGCGGCGACCATCTTGTACGGCACCGGCGCCGAGGTTGTCCGCCTGAATCTGTGGGACCACGGCGACACACACCACCTGAACGAGGATTTATTCCATTCGTGTCGGCTCGACGAGGCGGTCGGTGCGGTGCGTGCGATCGCGGCGCTAAACCCGGGCCGTCCGCTGTACCTCGTCGGCTGGTCGCTCGGCGGGAATTTCGCGGTCCGCATCACCGACCGCGCTCCGGGCGCCGGCGTGACGCTGACCCACACGGTCGCCGTGTCGCCCGTGGTCGATCCGGCGAACAGTTTCAATGCAATGAATAACGGGCTCTTCTTTTACCGGTATTATTTCGTCCGCAAATGGCAGCGATCGCTGCGCCGCAAGCAACTCGCGTTCCCCGCGAAATATGATTTCGCGGAGGTACTGCGAATGAATGATCTGCACTCGATGACCGCGCATCTGATCGGCCGGTACGGCGAGTTTGCGAACGTCGAGGATTATTTCGACGCGTACGCGCTGAGCCGTGAGATGCTTGAGGGCGCGAAAACACCGTTGACCGTATTCACGGCCGCGGACGACCCGGTGATTCCGGGTCAGGATTTCGCGCCGTACAAGAGCAACGGACACTTCACGCTCGAAGTGCTGCCGCACGGTGGCCACTGCGGGTTCATGGAGCGCATCGGCGCCCACAGCTGGATCGACGAACGACTATGTCAAATAATTGGCCCGAACTCATAGCCCAGGCGCGCGCGCTGATGGACGGCGAGCCGAACGCGATTGCGAACGCGGCGAACCTGTCGGCGTTGCTCTATCACAACTTGCCGGATGTGAACTGGGTCGGCTTTTACTTCGTCGAGGGCGACGGCCTCGTCGTCGGGCCGTTTCAGGGCCAGCCGGCGTGCGTGCGGATTCCGATGGGGAAGGGCGTTTGCG
>CAYXYM010000095.1:0-8881 GCA_964469285.1 uncultured Gammaproteobacteria bacterium
CGCCAAAGAACGCGCGAACCCCGACCATGCGCACACGACCGTCCGCGAAGTCGACAACCTGCAGCGCACCCGGGTATTTGATGAGCCGGTTGATGTATTCGGTGACGAGTTGCTCGGGGCTGATCAGCACGTCGACCGGCAGGGCCTCCTGCTTGAACAGTTGCGGACAATTCAGGTAATCGGCTTCGCGCACGCGTGCAATTTTGGTCGGTGTGTGGAACAGCGTGTACGCGACTTGGCAAGCGACCATGTTTGTTTCGTCGCTGTCGGTGACGGCAATCACCATTTCCGCATCTTCGGCGCCGGCCTGCCGCAGTACGGCCGGGTGCGACGCGAAGCCGCAGACGGTGTTGATATCGAGCCGGTCCTGCAGGTCACGCAGCAGGTTCTCACGGAGGTCAACGACGGTGATGTCGTTGACCTCTTCCTTGGCGAGATGTCGCGCGACCGTGGATCCGACCTGGCCCGCACCCAGGATTATTATTTTCATGGGGCGTAATGCTACGCCATTGGCGAGAGATTGGCGTAGGCGAGCACCAGCCATTTGGTGCCGGTGTCGCGGAAATTGACCTGCACGCGGGCATGCTCGCCATCGCCCTCAAAATTGAGCACGACCCCCTCGCCGAATTTCTCGTGCCGCACGCGCTGTCCGAGCTTCAGCCCCCCGGGCGTCTCACGCGGCTCGACGGGCGCTGCGCCGGGCCGCCGGTACACGGGCCGCGACACACGCGGCCGCGCCCGCACCTCCTCGAGATGCTCCGCCGGGATTTCCGCGATGAATCGCGATTCTGTGGTCATTGTGTCGGTGCCGTACAGGCGCCGGCTCTCCGCCCAAGTGAGATACAGCTGGCGCATCGCGCGCGTCATGCCGACGTAGCAGAGGCGTCGTTCCTCCTCGAGCCCGCCCGGGTCGAGGATCGAGCGCTGATGCGGAAACAACCCGTCTTCGAGCCCGCACAGGAATACAAGCGGGTACTCAAGGCCCTTCGCGGAGTGCAGCGTCATCAATTGCACGCAGTCGTCCCATTCACCGCCCTGCGACTCACCCGCTTCGAGCGCAGCGTGCGCGAGAAACAGCGACAGCGGTGGCAATGCCTCGTCGCCGGGGCCGGGATCGAAGCCGCGCGCAGCGCTCACAAGCTCCTCCAGGTTCTCGATGCGCGCCTCACCGCGCTCGCCCTTCTCCTTCTCGTAGTGCGCGATCAGGCCGCTCGCGCGCACGACCGCGTCGACTTGCTCGTGCAGCGGCAGCCCGTCGATGTCGCGCGCGAGCCCGTCGACCAGGTCGTGGAAAGTCTCGAGCGCGGCGGCAGCGCGCGCGGTCAGCCGGCCCTCGCTGCGCAGCCGCTGCGACGCCTGCCACAGCGACAGATTGCGCTCGCGCGCCGCGGCGCGTAATTCTTCGACGGTGCGTGCGCCGACGCCGCGCGTCGGCAGATTCACGACGCGCTCGTACGACGAATCGTCGTGGCGGTTCTCGGTCAGGCGCAAGTACGCGAGCGCGTCCTTGATTTCCTGCCGCTCGAAAAAGCGCAGACCGCCATACACGCGATACGGCATACCTGCGGAAATGAGCGCCTCCTCAAACACGCGCGACTGCGCGTTCGAGCGGTACAGGATCGCGCACTCGTTCCGCGTACCGCCTTGCGCGACCCAGTCGCGGATGCGGTCGATGACGAAGCTCGCCTCCTCCCGCTCGTTGAATGCGGCAAACACGCGCACCGGATCGCCACTCTTTCCGTCCGTCCACAGGTTCTTGCCGAGCCGCTCCGTGTTGCGTGCGATCAGCGCGTTCGCGGCGGCGAGAATCGTGCCCGTGGAACGGTAGTTCTGTTCGAGCCGCACGGTGGAAAGGCCGGGGAAATCTTTCTCGAGCCGGAAAATGTTGCCGACGCGCGCGCCGCGCCAGCCGTAGATCGATTGGTCGTCGTCGCCGACGATAAACACGCGCGCATCCTCGCCGGCGAGCAGGCGAATCCAGTCGTACTGGATCGCATTTGTGTCCTGGAACTCGTCGACGAGAACGTGCGCGAAGCGGCGTCGGTAGTGGTCGAGCAGCTCGCGATGCTCGCGGAACAGCTCGAAGCACCGCAGTAGAAGTTCGGCGAAGTCGACGGAGCCGCTGCGCTCGCAAGCCTGCTCGTACGCGCGCCACACTTTCAGCTGAGTCGCGAGCACCGGGTCGCGCGCCTCGCCGAACGACGCGGGCCGCTTGCCCTCGTCCTTGCGCGCGTTGATGAACCACTGGATTGGCTTCGCCTGCCACTGGTCTTCGTCGAGGTCGAGCGCGCGGATCACGCGCTTGATCTGCCGCAACTGATCCTCGGAATCGAGAATCTGAAAGCCCTGCGGAAGGCCGGCCTCCTTCCAGTGCATGCGCAGCAGCCGGTGTGCGAGCCCGTGGAAGGTACCGACCCACAGTTGGCCGGCCGGCATGTCGAGCAACTGCTCGATGCGGCCGCGCATCTCGCCGGCGGCTTTGTTCGTGAAGGTGACCGCGAGGATGCCGTACGGCGAGACCGCCTCGACCTGCACGAGCCACGCGATGCGGTGCACGAGCACGCGCGTCTTGCCGGAGCCGGCGCCCGCGAGCACGAGCGTGTGCCCCGCCGGCGCGGTGACCGCCGAGCGCTGCGCGTCGTTGAGGTCGTTGAGGATTACCGAGACGTCATCTTGCATGAGCGCGCCATTCTACCGGCTCTGCCCCGTCACATCGCGGCGCAAAGGCGCCGCTCCCACACTACAGGGGCCAGACGCGCGGAATCAGCATGACCGCCACACCGAGATACACGAAGGACAGCGGCAGGCCCATGCGCCAGTAGTCGCTGAAATGGTAGCCGCCCGGGCCCATCACGAGCGTATTCGACTGATGCCCGATCGGCGTCAGGAACGCCGCCGACGCGCCGACCGCGACCGCCATCAAAAACGGATCTGCAGACACGCCGAGACCCGCCGCGAGCGTCACCGCCACCGGCGCCATCAGCACCGCCGTCGCCGCGTTGTTGATCACGTCCGACAGCGTCATGGTGACCGCCATGAGCACGGCAAGCGCAACGATCGGCGGAACGCCGTCGAACCACAGCAACGCATCGGCAATCTTCTGCGCGCCCCCCGTGAGCTCCAGCGCTTCGCCGAGCGGAATCATCGCGCCGAGCAGCACGATGACCGGCCACTCGACGTTCTGGTAAATGTCACGCAGCCCGACCAGCCGCGTGACGACCATCGCAATCACCGCGCCGGTGAACGCGAGCGCGATCGGCATCACGCCGGTCGCGGCGAGCGCCATCGCGCCGCCGAAGATCGAGATCGCGAGCACAATCCGGCGCGGGTTGCCGATTCTGAGCTTCCGTTCCGCGAGCGGCAGCCAGCCGAAGCGCTCAAACAACTCCGGCATGCTATCCGCGTGCCCTTGCAGCAACAGGACGTCTCCCGCGCGCAACGCAATCTTGTGCAGGCGCGTGTTCAGGCGTTCGCCCTGTCGCGCGATGGCAAGCAGATTAAGGCCGTAGCGGCGACGCAGCATCAGGTCGCCGGCGGAGCGACCGACGAGCAGCGAGTCGGCGCCGACAATCGCCTCGCTGACGATGATGTCGTCCGAAGTGAGGAACCGACGCGTCGGCTCCTCGCCCGAGCCGAGCACGAAGCCCGTCTTGTCTTGCAGAAGCTTCAAGCCATCAGCATCTGATTCGACAATCAGGATGTCGCCGCCGCGCATCAGCTCGTAGCCGGACGGCGCGGGCAGTCGTTGCGTGCCTCGCACGACGCCGACAACCGTAATGTCCGCATCGACCGCCGTCTCCAGATTGCGCAGCGGCTTGCCGCTCCAGCTGGAATCTTCCGGCACCCGCAGTTCGGTGAGGTAGTCCTCGATATCGAACAATTCGTCGCGTGAGCCGGGATTGGCCCGTTTCGGCAAAAGACGCCATCCAATCAGCCACATGAACAGCAGACCCGCGAGGGCAACACCGACGCCGACGGGCGAAAAATCGAACATCGAGAATGGCTCACCGACCGTGCGGCTGCGGTAGGTCGCGATGATGATGTTCGCGGGTGTCCCGATGGCGGTCATCAAGCCACCGAGCAGTGACCCGAACGCGAGCGGCATCAGCAGTCGTGAAATCTGCAGATTGTGTTTGCGTGCGAGCTGGATCGCGACGGGCATGATGACGGCGAGCGCCCCGACATTGTTCATGAACGCGGAGCAAACGGTCACGAGCAGCGTCAGCGCGACCATTTGCGCGTGCTGGTGCGCGCCGATGCGCCCGAGATATTGTGCGATGACGTCAATCAGGCCCGAGTTCAGCAGTGCGAACGTCAGTACCAGCACCGCGGCGACGGTAATCACCGCCGGGTGTCCGAAACCGGCAAACACGCGGTCGGGCGGGACGAGCCCGAGTACGCCGGTCGCGAACAGCGCGAGCAATGCGACGACGTCGTACCGGAGCTTGCCCCACATGAACATCACGAGCGAGCCGGTGAGGACGAGCAGCATCAGGGTCTGGTCGAGGGTCATCGACACAGATTACAGGGGTGTCCCGCGCGCCGCATCGGGGTGTGCCCCGTTGGGCTTGCACCGCCGACCCGTCCCCGACGAGTCTGTGGCCATGAACCTGCCCGCCCTCCTTCTCTCGGTCGCCGCGCCGACCGCCATCGTCGACAGCGCCGTCGGGGTCCCCGGCGTCACGCCGCTGCAACTGCTTGAGCCGGGCACGGAGCTCATCGTCGGCGAGGCCGCACGGGTGCGGCTCGCGTATTTCGCGTCGTGTGTGCACGAGACCGCGCGCGGAGGCCGATTGCGCGTCGGCGTCACCGCGAGCCTGACCGACGACGCTGCCATCGAGCGGGTCGAGGCAAATTGCACGCCGCCGGAAGCATTCGCGTCCGGCGGGCCCGGCGCGCTGGTGCTCCGCGCCGAACCCGATGCAATCGCCGACGAACCAACCCACCGCATGCGGAGCCGTGGCCCGGTGCTCGTGCAGACCGGTGGCGGTGCGCTGGATTTGACCTCGCTCGGCATTCGGCTCGACGCGGGCGCGCTTTACCGAGCATGCACCCGGCGCGGGTGCGTGCGGCTTTGGATCGATCCGGCGGCCACGCACGACGCCGGCCCGGTGTTGGAGCGGGTCGTCCGCGTCCCGTGACGCTTCGCTGGCGCGCGGCGACAGCGTTCGCCGTCGGCGCCGCGGTCGGATTGGCGCCGCCGTTGGCCGCGGACCGTGCGTCCGCCGATTGGCTGGCGGCCGCCTACGCGCATTGGCAGCCTGCGCGCCCGCCGAGCGACGTCGCGCTGGTGCTGCTCGACCGACGCACGCTCGCGCATCCCGCGTTCCGAGCGCGGCCGCGTGCCGAATGGGGCGAGCCCATCGCGCACCTCATGGAGTTGCTGCTCGACGCAGACGCCAGCGTGCTCGCGCTGGACGTGGTACTCCCCCGCGACGATGCGCCCGCGTTGCTGCGCGCCATCCGGCGTGGCGCGCGTGAAGGCCGGTTGGTACTCGGGATGGTCGCCGGCGCAGCCGGCGCGACACCCTCGCGCACGCAACTTGCCGCCGGCGGCGGTGCGCGTGTGCTCGCGGCGGTGAATCTTGAGGTCGACGCAAGCAATCGCGTGCGCGCGCTCGCACCGATCAACGGCGGCTTACCCGTCATCGGCGCGGCGGTGGCAGCGCGTGCCGGCGCAGCGGTGACGGGCGACACGCGTATCGCACGCGGTGCGGTCCCGGCGCTCACGGTCTGGAGCGCGGCCGATGTCCTCGATTGCGGAACACCATCGCGCCTCGCCGATGCGATCGCCGGCCGCGCCGTATTGGTCGGTGCGTGGCTGCCCTACGAGGACCGTCATGCGAGCGCACTCGGCCGCTTGCCACATTCGACGCGCACACTTCCAACCGGCAGTTGCAGCGGCGCAACCGCGCCACTCGCGTTTGGCGACGACGCGCCGGGTGTTCTACTGCACGCGCTGGCAGCCGACCGCTGGCTACACCGCACAGCGCTGACTCAATTGCCGCGCGCCTGGGAAATCGCGCTTATTCTCGCGGCGGCGCTCGCCGGCGCGTGCGTGCAACGACCACGCCGGCAGTGGCTACTCGTGACGGTCGTTCCGCTGGCATTCATTTCGACGGCGATTGGCTTCGCCGCCACCCTCATGCTGCCGTGGCTCGCCGTCTGCGCGGCGCTCATGACCGCGGCGGCGGTCGCCACCGTGCTGCGCTTCGCGTGGCATGCCACACGCCTCGCCGCCACGATCCCGCGTGCATTCCGCGCGACTCCCGATGCCGCTGCGACGCGGACGATCACGGCGTGTTTCATCGACATCGAATCGTTTACTGCCGCGACGGAGGCAATCGCCGACCCGGAACGCGTCGCCGCGGAACTCGCGGCGTGCCTGCAACGCCTCGCACAGATTGTCGAACGGCATCATGGCTTCGTCGACAAGTATCTCGGCGACGGCCTGTTTGCGTTGTTTGGGGTCGACGACGGCGACGGCCGCGCTGATGCGGTCGCTGCGGCGTTGGCGTGCCTCGCCGCCTGTGGTGACGGCGACTTACGTCTTGCCGGTCGGCCCCTCGCGCTGCGCATAGGACTGGCCGCCGGGCCTGCCCGTGTCGGCACCCTGCATGGTGGTCACCGGTTACATTTCACGGCCGTCGGCGACCCCGTCAACGTCGCGGCGCGGCTTGAACAATTGAATCGAGCGCTCGGCACCCGGATTCTCGCCGACGCCGAAGTCGCGGCCGGTGTCCCGAACCAGGTCTGGCGCGACCTCGGCGGGCATGCGCTTCGAGGCCGACGCGCCAGCGTGCGCGTATTCGAACTGACCCGTTCCGTCGCACGGCTATAATCGATTGAATGTCACGCGGCTTTCGCCTCATAGGCGCCATAGTGTCTGGCGCATTGCTCTGCTTCACGGAACCCGTCGCGAGCCAGCCGGTCGCGATTGACGTGCAGGTTGAAGGCCTGCCCGGGGCTCTCCGCGACAACGTGCTCGCGACGCTGTCGGTCTCCCGCTACCGAGACCAGCCGGGCCTGACCGAGACGTCAATACGCCGACTCCACGCGCGCGCGCCCGACGAAATCCGCGCCGCGCTGCGCCCATTCGGCTATTACGAACCCGCTATCGATGCGTCGCTCAGCTTGCGGAACGGTCGCTGGCGCGCACGATACCTAATCGGCGCCGGCGAGCCCGTGCGCGTCGGACACGTCGAAATCATTCTCGACGGTCCCGGCGCGTCGGACGACGCGTTCGCGCCGCCTGCGACCGCGCCGCGGCGCGGCGAGCGCCTGCTGCATCCGAAGTATGAAGAACTCAAACGACATTATCTGACGACAGCGGCCGACCGCGGCTACCTCGACGCTGCGTTCACGCTCAGCCAACTACGCGTTTCCGCTCAACAACGCACGGCGGACATGGAGCTGCACTTTACGACCGGCGAGCGCTACCGCTTCGGCCCCATCACGCTCGAACAGGACATACTCGATGAGGATTTCATCGCTCGGTACGTGACGTTCGACGAGGGCGATCACTACAGCATCGGGGACCTGCTGTCGTTGCAGTACGCACTGACCGACAGCGAGTACTTCACACTCGTCGAGGTCGATGCGCGCCGCGAGGACGCAAACGGGCTTGCCGTCCCGGTGACGGTGCGCATGGAGCCGCGTCCTCGCCACCGTTACACCGCCGGTGTGGGTTACGCGACCGACACGGGACCACGCGTGCTGGCCGGCTGGGAAAACCGCCGTATCAACAGGCGTGGACACCGTGTCTCCGCGGACCTCGAGGTCTCCGCGGTCCGTTACGCATTTAACACACGCTACGTGATTCCGCTCCAGAACCCGGTCTGGGAGCGATTGACAATCGCTGCAAACGTCCTCGAGGAGGAACTCGGCGACGTCGAAAGCAGCCGCGCGGAACTCGTGCTTGCGCACACGAAGCGGGAGGGTCGCTGGCAACAGACGCTCGCCGGCCGGCTGTCCCGCGAGCGCGACATTCTCGCCGGCGCCGAATCGTATGTGACGCAGTTCGTCCCGCAGGGATCGTGGCTGTACTCGGGCGGCGAAACCGGCGTGCGTGCGCGCGACGGATTTCGATTAGGGTTCGAAGTGGCAGCGTCCGACGAATTCCTCGGCGCGCCGACACGATTCCTGCAGCTCAAGACAAGGCTGCGCACGATGCACCCCATCGGCGACCGCGACCGACTGCTGCTGCGAATCGAGGTCGGCACCACATTCGCCTCGAATGCGGACCTGCTGCCGTCGTCGCAACGCTTCTTTGCGGGTGGTGATGCCAGCGTGCGCGGTTACAGTTACAACGAACTCGGCACCGTCGATGCCAACGGCAACGTTATCGGCGGCAAGCATTTACTCACCGGCAGCGCGGAGTACGAGCACTGGTTCAATGAACGCTGGGGCGCAGCCGTGTTTGTCGATGCGGGTAACGCATTTCGCGACTTCGGGGATTCGGTGCGCAAGAGCGCGGGTATCGGCCTGCGCTGGGGCCTGCCGTTCGCCGTGGTCGCACTCGACGTCGCGCAACCCATCGCAGATCCGAACGATAGCTCGATGCGGTTCCATCTGACGCTCGGTGTGGACTTGTGACGCGGCGCCGGCGCCTGTTCGTCGTCGCGATACTCGTGGTGCTGGTCGTGGTACCCGGCACGCTGCTCGTGAGCGAAACCGCGCTGCGGGCGGTCGTCGCATTCGCTGCGCGCCAGCTACCGGGGCTCGAAGTGGATGGCGTTCAAGGCCGCTTGCTGACCGGCATCAGCGCAGACCGTGTGCGCTGGCGCAGCGCCGGCGGCGTCGAGGTCACGGTGACCGACCTCGCGAGCCGCTGGCGTGCGTGGCACGCGCTGTCCGGCCGGCTGAACCTGCAAACGCTCGC
>CAYXYM010000096.1:0-2609 GCA_964469285.1 uncultured Gammaproteobacteria bacterium
GGTGCTCGCCAGTAGGCTTCGCCCCTCGAAAATCGGATTGAATACCATGCAAAGAACTTACCAGCCCAGCAATCTCCGACGCGCCCGCACCCACGGGTTTCGCGCCCGCATGGCGACGAAAAACGGCCGCAAGGTTTTGAAGGCGCGCCGCGCGAAAGGCCGGGCCAAGCTCTGCCCGTAACACGGGACGCGCGATTGCCGCGCGAAACGCGGCTATCGGAAAAGCAGCATTTTGCACGGGTATTCGAGAGCGGCAAGCGTAGCGCCGACCAATGCTTCACCCTGCTGGGATGCGCGAACGGCTTGACCATCGGCCGGCTCGGTCTCGCAATTTCGCGCAAGGCCGCACGCCGCGCGACGTCGCGTAACCGCCTTAAACGGCTCGCACGCGAAGTGTTTCGCCAACTCCAGTCCGAGCTCGTCGGAATCGACGTCATCGTCATGGCGCGGCCCGGTGCGGATAAACTGGACAACCGCGAACTACGCGCCAGCCTCGACCGTCATTACAGGGCAATTCCAGGCCGATGCGAACTGTCGTAAAAACCCTGATCAACGCGTACCGCTGGCTGGTGAGCCCACTCATCGGGCCGCGCTGCCGCTATTATCCAAGCTGCTCCTCGTACGCACTCGAGGCGGTCGACACTCATGGCGCGCTGCGCGGTGGCTGGATGGCCGTGAAACGCATCGCGCGGTGCCATCCGTGGCACGCGGGCGGCGTTGACCCGGTGCCCCAACCCTCGGAACCCCGTCGCCATCATGGATAACCCGCGCTTTTTCCTCTATGCCGCGTTCGCGCTGGTGCTGTTCCTGATGTGGCAAGAATGGCAGAAAGACTATTCTGCGCGGCCGGTCACGCAGCCCGTGACGGCGGGCGATACACAGCTGCCGCAGCGCGCCGACGACTTGCCCGACCTTCCTGCGACACCCGTCGAGGCGCGTTCCAGCGATCCGGGCCCAGCCGCGCAAATCGTGCGCAGCGAGCAACGCATCCGTGTTGAAACAGACGTGCTCGCAATCGAGATTGACAGCGCCGGCGGCGACCTGCGTTCGCTGCGCCTACTCGACTACCCGCTAAAGAAGGACGATCCGAATACGCCCTTCCCGCTATTGTCCGACGAGCTGCCGGTGTTTTTCATCGTACAGGGCGGGTTGCTCAGCAACGACGAAGTCGCACCAACGCACCACGCGACCTGGCGCGCCGAGCGCGCGACGTACCGACTCGGTGACGCCGACGAAGTGCGCGTGCCGCTCACGTTTGAAGACGGCACCGGGCTTCGCGTCACGAAAACCTACGTGTTCAAGCGCGGCGACTACGAAGTTGGCGTCGAGCACCGGATTGAGAACCGGCGCACCGAACTGTGGCAGGGCGCGCAATATTTTCAGTTGCAGCGGACTGCGGCCGTTCCGGTCGAGCCGTCGTGGTTCATGCCGACCTATCTCGGCGCCGCGGTGAACGACGGCACGAAGTACCGCAAGATTGATTTCGACGAGATCGTCGCCGAGCCGTTCGCCGGCGATTTCCCCGGCGGCTGGACCGCGATGGTCCAGCACTATTTCATCGCAGCCGCGATTCCGCCGTCCGATTCCGTCAATCATTACTACACACTGATGCTCGACGGTGGTCGGTATGCAGTCGGCACGCGCGCGCCCGCCATCAGCGTTGCGCCGGGCGAGAGCACGACGCTCGCATCGCGTCTGTATCTTGGCCCGAAGCTGCAGGACCGCTTGTCCGAGGTCGCACCCGGCCTCGCGCGAACGGTCGACTACGGCTGGCTCACGTTCATTTCCGAGCCGCTGTTCTGGTTGCTGGACAAGATCCACTCGGTCGTCGGCAACTGGGGCTGGGCGATTATTTTCCTGACCGTGCTCATCAAGCTCGTGTTCTTCAAGCTGTCGGAAACGAGCTATCGCTCGATGGCGAAGATGCGCAAAGTGCAGCCGCGCATGAAGGCGCTGCAGGAGCGCTACAAGGACGACCGCCAGCGCCTGAACCAGGCGATGATGGAGCTGTACAAGAAGGACAAGATCAACCCACTCAGCGGCTGCCTGCCGATTCTGGTGCAAATCCCGGTGTTCATCGCGCTGTACTGGGTGTTGCTCGAGTCGGTCGAACTGCGCCAGGCGCCGTTCATGCTGTGGATTCAGGACCTGTCCGCGCGCGATCCGTACTTCGTGCTGCCCATACTGATGGGCGCGAGCATGTTCCTGCAGCAACGCCTGAACCCGGCGCCGGTCGATCCGGTGCAGGCGAAGGTGATGACGTTCCTGCCGATCGTATTCACGGTGTTCTTCGCGTTCTTCCCGTCGGGCCTCGTGCTCTACTGGTTCGTGAACAACCTGATCTCGTTGAGCCAGCAGGCCTACATCACCAAGAAAATTGAAGACGGCGCCAAGGACTAGTTTCTAAATGTGGGAGCGGCGCCTTTGCGCCGCGATAGAATCCACACATGTCTTCATCCGACACCATCGCCGCGATCGCGACGCCACCCGGGCGCGGCGGCATCGGCATCATCCGCGTGTCGGGCCCGGGCGTTCCGGACATCGCGCGCGCATTGCTCGGCCAGTTGCCGGCCGCGCGCCACGCCACGCATGCGTTGTTTCGTGACGCA
>CAYXYM010000097.1:0-8070 GCA_964469285.1 uncultured Gammaproteobacteria bacterium
CACGCCATGCGTTGACGCCACGGACTACCAGTCACAAATGTGGGAGCGGCGCCTTCGCGCCGCGATAGTCGGGTTGCCGAGGATTAACGTGTCAGGTGGGAGCCGTTGGTTCGTTGAACTCGCGGCTGAAAATCTGCCAGAAGGCGACGAACAATACGGCAATCAGCGGGCCGACAATGAAGCCGTTGATACCGACCATCATGATGCCACCCAGCGTGGAGAGCAGCACCATCCAGTCGGGAAGTTTGGTATCTCGCCCGACCAGAATGGGGCGAAGGACGTTGTCGGCCAGCCCGATGATCAACACGCCGTAGGCAATCAACACGGTGGCAGGAATCCATTCACCGATCGCGTAGAGATAGATGGCCGCGGGCAGCCAGACGAGCCCGGCACCAACAGCGGGAATCAAGGACAGCACCGCCATGATCACGCCCCACAACAGCGGCGCAGGCAGGCCAAGAATCCAGAAGATCAGTCCGCCCAACAGGCCTTGCACGAGCGCGACGACGAGATTGCCCTTCACGGTCGCCCGAGCCACCTCGGCGAATTTCTGGAACAGCATGCGCTCGCGCTCGTCGCCCAGCGGGAACGCCCGGATGAACATGTCCAAGAGCACGCGTCCGTCGCGCAGCAGGAAAAATGTCACATAGAGCATCAACGCGAGCTGGAGCAGGAAGCCAAGTGCACCCTGGCCAAAGGCCAGCGCGTTGCGTGCCAGGAATTGGCTCGCGGTGACGGCTGCCTGGGCCGCATTCTCGCGGACCGTCTCCATATCGATGTCGAAGCGTTCTTGCAAGTCTTGCAGCACCGGGAAGGCGTTGCGGACTTGCTCGAGATACTTGCCAGGTTGGAGCTGGCCGGCTTGAATCTGATCGTAGATTCCGATGGCTTGTTGTAGGAACGAGGTCAACAGCAGGAGGACCGGGATTACCACCAGAACAACGCAGGTCAGAAGCGTCGTCAGCGCAGTGACGTTGGGCCGGCTCCCCCATCGATTTTCAAGCCAGACCTGCATCGGGTGGAACAACACGGCGATGACGATGGCCCAAAATAACGGCGCCCAAAAAGGAATGAGCAATAAGCCGAAGACAACGGTGACGAGGGCCAGTGTGAGGAAAAAGGTGATCTGTTCGAGCTTCGCGCTCATGAGAGGTCCGCGAGGTCTTCGGCGGTGAGCTCAAGGCGCGTCGCGCGAATGAGGCTGTCGACCTGCTCGACACTCGTCGCGCTCGCAATCGGCGCGGTCACGCCCTCGCGCGTCATGAGCCAGGCGAGTGCGACTTCAGCGGGTGTTGCTGCGTGCCGTGCGGCAACCACATCCAAGGCTGCGAGCAGACGCATCGCGCGCGGATTGTCGAGATATTTCTGCATCGAGCCACCGCGTGCGCTCTTGTCCAGATCCGCGGCTGAGCGATACTTGCCGGAAAGAAAGCCCGCGGCGAGCGCGTAGTAAGTGATGACACCGAGTCCCTCAGTCACGCACAGGTCTCGCAGTGGTCCCTCGAAGCGGTCGCGCGTGACAAGGTTGTACTCGGGCTGCACAAGCGCATAGCGCGGAAGACCGTGCGTCGCCGACGCGTCCAACGCCTCGCGAAGTTGCTCGGTCGAGTAATTCGATGCGCCAATCACACGAACCTTGCCCGACGTGATCAGCGACTCGTGCGCGCGTAGGGTCTCGTCGATCGGCGTTTTCGGGTCCGGGAAGTGGCTGAAGTACACGTCAATCGTCTCGACGCGCAGCCGCTTCAACGAGCCCTCGCACGCCTCGACGATGCGACGCGCGGACAGCCCTGAGCGATCGCCGCCGAGGTCAGCGCCGACTTTCGTGATCAACACCAGTCGCTCGCGCAGCCCCGGCCGCGCTGCGAGCCAGTCGCCTATGATTGCTTCCGATTCGCCGCCTTGGTGACCTGGCACCCACGCCGAGTACATCTCGGCGGTGTCGATTGCGTTCAGTCCACCGTCGACGAATCGATCGAGTACCTGCGCGGACACGCGCGAATCAATCGTCCAACCGAAGACATTGCCGCCGAGTACGAGCGGTGCGAGGTCGAGTCCCATGTGTGCATAATAACGCGGGCATTCGGGGAGGCCTTACTTATGGCGTGGACACTGCTGGTGATTGCGGGATTATTCGAGGTGGGCTGGGCGATTGGCCTGAAATATACCAACGGGTTCACGCAACCTTGGCCGACGACCCTGACCGTCGCCGCAATGGTCATCAGCATGGTCCTGCTCGGCCTTGCCGCGAAAGACCTGCCGATTGGGACTGCCTACGCAGTCTGGACCGGCATCGGTGCGGTTGGCGCGTTTGTGCTCGGTATTCTGCTATTCCGCGAGCCGGCGACCGCCGCGCGCATCGCGTGCGTCGCGCTCATTGTCACCGGTATCGTCGGCCTGAAACTCCTCACGCCCACCACGCCCTGAAGGCGCGGTGACGCAATCCAGCGCCCGCTCGACAACCGATACGCCCGCGCCCGCGCGGTGCGCATGCTCGCTGAGGTGGCGCCGCCATGCGCGCGCGCCGGGCTGGCCCTGGAACATGCCCAGCAGGTGCCGCGTCATCGAGTGAAGCGGCGTGCCCGCGCGCAGTTCGCGTTCGATATAAGGCAGGTACGCGCGCACCACGTCCGCGCGCGTCTTGATCGCCGGCGCCACGCCAAAAACCGGTTGCATCAGCTCGTGCAGCAACCACGGATCGTGGTACGCGGCCCGGCCAAGCATCACGCCGTCAACCTGCGCAAGTGCGTCGGTCACCGCGTCCACGGTTTTGAGTCCGCCGTTCAGCACAACGGTCAACGCCGGCCGCTCTTCCTTCAAACGCACGACGCGGTCGTAGTCGAGCGGCGGCACTTCGCGGTTCTGCTTCGGCGACAATCCATGTAACCACGCCTTGCGCGCGTGCACGACAAACGTGTCGCAGCCGGTTGCCGCAACCGTGTCGATGAATTCGAGAAAGTGTGCCCACGTGTCAAGATCGTCGATGCCAATCCGGCACTTGACCGTCACCGGAACGTCGACGGCGTCGCGCATCGCGTTGACCGCTGTCGCTACCGTATCGGGCTCGGCCATCAGGCAAGCGCCAAAGCGCCCCGACTGCACGCGATCGCTGGGGCAGCCGCAGTTCAGGTTGATCTCGTCGTAACCGGCGTCACCGGCCAGTCGCGCGGCGCGCGCGAGCTCGCCTGGCTCGCTGCCGCCGAGCTGCGCCGCGACCGGGTGCTCGGCAGGGTCGTACGCGAGCAGGCGCGCCGCATCGCCGCGCACGAGCGCAGCCGAGGTGAGCATCTCGGTGTACAACAGCGCACACGGATTCAGCAGGCGGAGGAAATAGCGGCAGTGGCGGTCGGTCCAGTCCATCATCGGCGCGACCGACAGCCGGCGGGCGGCGCGATTCATCGTAAGATTTTATCACCGAATGCCGTTATCATCGGGTTGAACCATGCCCACCGAGCGTGGTCTACCTGTGAGTCCATGAGAGAGCACCGAATGATGAGATTTCCGACCCGAATCGCCGCCATCCTCCTGCCCGCGATCATGACCGTCGCCTGCTTCGCGCCCGCGACGTTAGCGGCGCCCGACGCGGGCCCACAGCGGGTACCGGCGCCGATTCTCCGGACGACCATCGCGGACGGTCCGCTCACGCCCGAACCGCATTACGGCGACATCGCTTCTTTGGTGCGCGACGTAATCGGTCGACTCCATTACTCGTCGCCGACTTTCGATCAAAAACTGTCGTCGAGCACGCTCGACCGTTATCTGCAATCGCTCGATCCGAATCGCAGCTACTTCCTCGCCACCGACATCGAGGAGTTCGAAAAATTCCGCGACGGCCTCGTCGAGCGACGCGGCACCATCGACCTGAACGCGGCGTTCGTGATTTACAACCGGTTCCACCAGCGCGTCAAGGAACGCGTTGCGTTCCTCGATGCACAGCTCGAACAGATGCCCGACTTCTCCACCGACGAGGAATATCAATACGATCGCACTGACGCGCCGTGGGCGAAGTCGATGGCCGAGCTCGACGAGATCACCCGTAAGCGGTTCAAGAACGATGCGTTGACGCTGTTGCTCACCGATACCGAATGGGCGCAGGTCGTCGATACGCTTGAACGCCGCTACCGTAACCTCGGTCGCCGGTCCGACCAGACCGTCGCCAGCGACGTCTTCCAGTTGTTCATGAACGCATTGACGACTTCAATCGACCCGCATACGTCGTACTTTACCCCTGCGGCGCAGGATAATTTCCGGATCGACATGAGCCTTTCGCTGGAGGGTATCGGCGCGGTGCTGTCGGCCGAGGACGACTACACACGCGTGGTCAGCATCGTGGCCGCGGGTCCCGCGGACAACAGCAAGGAAATTTTCCCCGACGACCGCATTCTCGCGATCGCGCAGGGTGTAGACGGAGAATTCGTTGACGTCGTTGGCTGGCGCATCGACGACGTCGTCGGCCTGATCCGCGGCCCACGCGACACCATCGTGCGACTGATGGTGCTACCCGCGAACGCGCCACCCGATGCGGCACCGAAGACGGTTACGCTCGAGCGCAAGAAAATCCGCCTTGAAGAGCAAGCCGCGAGCAGCGAAATCCTCGAGGTCGAGCGCGACGGTCGCACACAGCGCATCGGCGTCATCGACCTGCCAACGTTCTACGCCGATTTCAATGCGCTGCAGGCCGGCGACCCGAACGCGAAAAGCACCACGCGGGACGTGTCGCGCCTGCTTGACGAACTCAACGCCGAGGGCGTTGACGCAGTCGTCATGGATTTACGGGGCAACGGCGGCGGCTCGCTCGTGGAAGCCACGGACCTCGCCGCGTTGTTCATCGGCGAAGGCCCGGTCGTGCAGATTCGCGATGGCGAGGGTTCGACGCAAGTCAGCCGTAACCGCGGCTCGAACGCGAAATACAGCGGACCATTCGCGGTTCTGATTGACCGTCGCAGCGCGTCGGGATCCGAGATTTTCGCGGGTGTCATCCAGGATTACGGCCGTGGTTTGATCATCGGCGCACGGAGCTACGGCAAGGGTACCGTCCAGCAGCTGATACCGCTCGACCGGTTCAGCCGCGGCGACGGACCGCGTCTGGGTGAGTTGAAGCTCACCATCGCGAAGTTCTACCGCGTTAACGGCAGCAGCAACCAGCACAAGGGCATCGTCCCGGACATCGAGCTTCCCTCCCCCTTCGAGGGCGCCGATTTCGGCGAGGCCATGCGTCCGACGGCCCTGCCGTGGGACGAAATCGCGCCGACCGGTTACCGCGCCGTGGGTGAGATGGACAAGCTCGCCGCGCGACTGGCCGCACTGCATACGGAGCGGACCACCGCGGACGCCGGCTTCAATCTCCTGAAACGGGAGTTCGACGCGTACCGCGAGGCGCGCGCCCGGACCATGGTGTCACTGAACCGCGAGGCCCGGATGCAAGACAGCCAAATGCTTGAACGCGAGCAACTGGCCCTTGAGAACGAGCGCCGCGCGCTGCGCGGTGAACCACCGCTCGGCGGGCTGGACGAACTGGACCGCGCCGAGGAGCAAGACGACTTCCTGCTCGACGAGACGGCGGAAATCATGGTCGACTTGATCCTCGAACTGCGGCGCCGGGATATCGTTCAGGCCGCCAGCGCGGCTCAGGGCCAGTAATAAAGGGCGAGTAACGCCAGCGCGAGCACCTGGGCCGCGACCGCGGGGCCCCACCAGGCTTTGTGGGTGATCTGCGCGTAGAACGCGGCGACGCTCACAAGGCTGAAGGCCGTGAAGAGCCCCGCATTGGCCCAGAGGACGGGGATTTCCCGTTGAACGGCCGGTGCATCAGCCCCGACAATCAGATAAATGACCACGACGACGACCAGGCCGAGCGCGATAGCGCTGGCGGAAGCCATGACAATCCCGGAGAACACAGCGAGCGGTCGCATGGGGCGGCATTTTACTTGCAAACGTCATTTGTGCTGTTATACTCCACTACAACACTAACCCAACTAGCCCGCCTAGGGACCGACCATGAACGTAAAAATGTCCAGATTCACCCTCTTCCCGGTACTCGCCCTGTCCGTGCTCGCGCTTCAGGCATGCGGCAACGGTGAGGCCAACCTGACCGAAGAGGAGCCGGAAGTCCCAGCGATTCCGGTGGAGGTCGCCCAGGTCCGGCAGGGTTCGGTTACGGCTTTTTATTCGACGACCGCAACACTTGAGGCCGAGCGCGAGGCACGGGTCGTCTCGCGCCTCGGCGGCACGATTGTCGAATTGTTCGTAGAGGAAGGCGACCGCGTGACCGCGGGACAGCCACTGGCGCGCATCGACGACGACCGCTACCGCCTCTCACTCGCACAAGCTGAAGCCAACGTGCGCCGCCTTGAACAGGATTTCCGCCGTAGCCAGGAGATGCAGGCGCGCGACCTCATCAGCGCCGAGGCATTCGAGCGCGCGAAATTCGAGTACGAAGCACAGCGCGCCCAGTTCGATATCGCGAAGCTGGAGTTGGCACACACGACCATCACCGCGCCGATCGACGGCATCGTCTCAGAGCGCATGATCAAGGTCGGCAACACCGTGAATACGGCAGAGCCGGCATTCGTTGTGACCGCAATGGACACGCTGCTTGCTACGCTGCACGTCCCCGAGCGCGAGTTGTCGCGCCTCGCTGCCGGCCAGCCCGCGCACATCGCCGTTGACGCGCTCGCCGGGCGCCGCTTCGAGGGCCACATCGAGCGCATCAGCCCGGTCGTCGACCCGACGACGGGCACGTTCCGCGCGACGGTCGAGGTCACGAGCGACGGCACGCTGAAGCCAGGCATGTTTGGCCGGGTGAACATCGTGTACGACGTGCGTGACAACACGCTGCTGGTACCGGTCGAAGCGGTCCTCGCCGAGGATGCGCGGACGTCGCTGTTCGTTGTCGTCGACGGCGAGGCACAACGCCGCGACGTCGAGGTCGGCTATCGCAACAATGGCTCGGTCGAAATCCGTGCCGGCGTGACCGAGGGCGAGTCTGTCGTCGTGACCGGCCAAGCGAGCCTGCGCGACAAGACCAAAGTGGCGATCATCGAATGAGCCCGCTCCGCGCATTGTTGGCTGCGACCCTGCTCGCAGTCGTCGCCCAGCCCGCCACCGCGGTCGAGTGCGATTTCAGCATCGACAGCGACACGCGGCTAGACACGAACGGCGATCTCGTGCTCTCGCGGGACAACGTCGAGCTCGTGCGCATGACCGACGAGCCCGGGTTGCTCATCGAGCGTGCTCGCATCAACTTGAATGACGACCAACGCACGGCCGTCACGGGCTACCGCGACGCGCACGCCGCCCTTGTCGAGGAAGCGAAGCTGCTCGGGCTGGCTGGCGCGAAGCTCGGCGGCAAGGCCGCCTATACCGTGCTGGTCGGCCTGCTGACCGGCACTGCAGACCGGGCCGAGGCGAAAATCGAGGCCGAGGCCGCCGAACTTGAGGCGCGGGCCGACTCGCTGTGCACGTTTGTGGAGCAGCTTCGTGAGCATCACGCGTCGCTGTCCACGTCCATTCCTGAATTTGCGAAGGCCGTGCCCATCCAATGAAACTGATCGACCTCGCCACACGGCGGCGCGTCACCATCCTGATGTTCACTGTCGCCGTGCTGCTGTTCGGCTTCGTGTCGCTGTCGCGCTTGCCGGTGAACCTGCTTCCCGACTTGTCGTACCCGACGATGACGGTGCGCACCGAGTACCCGGGTGCCGCGCCGGCGGAAATGGAGAGCCTCGTCACGAAACCGGTCGAGGAAGCGGTCGGCATCATCAAGGGCGTCCGCATGGTGCGCTCGGTCTCACGCGCCGGCCAGTCTGACGTCACGCTCGAGTTCATGTGGGGCACCAACATGGACTACGCAGCGCTCGACGTCCGCGAGAAACTCGAAGTCCTCCAATTACCGCTCGAGGCTGACCGCCCCACGCTGCTCCGCTTCGACCCGTCGACCGAGCCCGTGTTGCGCTTCGCATTGAGCCACGACACGACTGACACAACCCTGGCCACCGAAGACGCATTGAAGCTGTTGCGCCGGCATGCGGACGAGCAGCTCAAGCAGGAATTCGAAGCGATTGCCGGCGT
>CAYXYM010000098.1:0-4061 GCA_964469285.1 uncultured Gammaproteobacteria bacterium
GGTCGGACGCTAGCAGCATCGTACCGACCTGAAACGTGGCGTTACGCGCGGAGTCATTTTTCGCGGTCTGGATCTGGCGCCGTCGCGCAGCCTCCTCGGCCAGCTGCCGATTGCGATCTGCCTGCCATCCAGACTGCGCGGCGTTATACGTTTGACGCCCTGAGGCGTCTGCCGCGCGAACGTCAAACGCATGGCCTTCGCGCGCGCGACGCGCGGCGTCCCACGCCTGCATAGCCATTTCGCGGTCGAACATATACTGATCGCGATTGTCTACCTGCCTCGCGTCGCCTTCGCGTAACGCGCCGTAGAGGCCTGCTTGATCGCCTAGAATCTGGCCCTGTAGGCCGTAGGCGTCCGCGCGGCCGCGCATTGCCGCGGCCTCTTGCTCGCGCCACATTTGGTCCTCGCTCGCGCGTACGACGCCGCGCTGCGCAGACGTTTGGCCTGCAGCTGCAGCTTGATTCATTGAGGCTCGGCGCTGCGCCTCAGCGCCTCCGAGATTACCGCGGCCAGAGTTCGCTAGCGCCTGAGACTGCGCGGCGCTAGCCGCGAGCGCTCGTGACAGCCCAGCTTGCGCGGCGGACGGGCCGGGGCCTTCGTTAATAAACCGGTCGTACTCTGATACGGCGCCTTCGGCGCGATCGACCTGCCCGCCCAAGTCAATAGCAGCGCCGCCAAGTAGTTCGCGGCTCGCGTCCGCGCGGCTGGTATCTAGGGTCTGGCCGAGCGAGGCATTGCCGCGAGACTGTGCAAAACCGCCGTACGCCGCCTGGCGTCGCGCGGCTAGCTCCGCTGGCGAGTTCGGATCGCCTTCGCCGATCAGATACCCGCTCAGGTCGTTATACCACGGCACTTAGTGCCTCGACTTTCTCGCGCAAGTCCTCGTATTCCCGTTGCAACTCGGACAACGCGGCCGTGTTCACGAGTGCCAGTCGGCTGGTATTGACCTTCTTGCCGCGGGGCGTGTTAACAATGAGCTCACTGAACCCGGCGGCTTCAAGGTCTTGGGCCATGGGCCCTACGTGGCGACCTTCGCCGTCCGACGGATCGATATACTCGTATTCATACGCCGGGATGCGGCCGAACGCTTCCGCGGTCTTGTGTGGCGTGATATCAGTCTTTAGCCTCTCGTCGCTCCACTCTGTCTCCCAGTCGCGCTGTTCGCGTTCCGCGTTCGAATCTCGACTGTTCGAATAGCTGGTATAAGCAGCGCTGCCGACCTCACCCGCCGCCTGGATATAGGCGTCGCGGCGCGCGGCGTCCGCGGCCATTTGGCGTTGGCGTTCTTCTGCGGCAATCTGCGCAGCGACGGCGCCTTGCCCTGACCTGATAGCTTCGGCCTGCATTTTTGCGGCTTGGTCTGCCGTGAGGTAGTCGAAGCCTTGCCGATCCCACGCGAGCGCGGCCTCTTCTGCGCCTAACATGGCGTCGTCCCGCGAAGCGTCAAAAGCAAGCTGAGATCCCTGCAGCGCGATATCGCCTTGCCGGACGTCGCCGTATACCTGGCCCCGATCGCGCAGGACTGCGCTAGCGTCGCCGTACGCGCCGACGGCGTCACCGTACGCGCCCAGCCGGGCGGTCCGATACTGGTCTTGCTCGCGCGCGCGTAGGCTGGCTAGGTCGCCGGCCGCGGCGCTCATGGCCCGCGTCTGCTGCCCCGTAGCGCCTGCGCCGACCGCGCCTTGGCCTAGCGCGTTGGCCATAGCCGCTTCGTACGCCTGAGATTCCTGCGCTTCCGCGACTGACGCGGGTTCGCCTCGATTGCCGAAAGCCAGGAACTCATCGCCCGCCACGTTTAGCCGATTCGCTGCGCCTTGCATGGCGCCAGCGGCCTGCAATTGCTGCGCGCGACTGTAGTCGCTAATGCCGGGGTCGTATTGTAGCTGGCTGAGCTGATTCGTACGGGCCGCCATGCGGTCCGCTTCGCCCTGCAGCTCTAGATTTTTCGCTTCAGCGAACGTAGGCACGCGCGTACCTGCCGCCGTGCGAACGCCGCTGCCTAGCGTAAATTCGTCCGGGCGCGGATGATAGGCGGCGGTCCTTTGCTGGATGCGCTTATCTTCGGCTCGCGGGTCGTCGGGGGAAAAGGGCCACATATTATGCTCGTTGCGCCGCTCGCAGGCGGGCTCCGCCGGACTTTGCGCGCAGGTCTATCGCCACTCCTAAATATATCACACCCGCCGAACCCGAGCTAGCCCGGCTGTCCGTGATGCGCAGGCGGAAGCGGGTCGCCTTTTGGCGAGGTAAATGCCACTCGAGCTCGACGGTATCACCCGCCGAGTAGCCGCCGGTCGATAGGTCCCACGTAGCGTTAGTGGCAAGGTAGCTTTGGCCGCCGTCAATACTGAGCTCGAGCGTGATAGTGCAGGCCGCAACGTACTCCAGCAGCAGTTGGACCTTACGCGCCCGGCCGTAGCGGACGACGGCGCCCGGCCGGATGTCGCCGGTTTCGATCTGGCTTTCGAAATGCTCCGTTGCCAGCGTGCTCGACGTTTCGAGGTAGAACTCGCCAGGTAGATCGTCGGACGCTACGACGTGCACGCCGCCCCACGTAGTAGCGCACGTTAGCGGCGTATTATCAGGGTCGAAGTCGCTGATTAGCCAAACCTGCGAACCGTAGTCGTAACACAGCATCACGCCGGCCGTCGGCGCGTCTAAGTCGTCTACGGCCGTAAATCGCACCTCTTCTGCCGAGTCGACGCGCACGGCGCTCGTAATATAGGGATACGTCTCTAGTGTATCTTGGACGGGGGCGCCAATGTACACCGGGGCGCCAAAGCCGCGTGGCAGCAGCATAATCCCGTTAGGTGACTGGTAGAATAGGCCCGGCCTGGCCTCGACAATCGATCGGTGGCCCCACGATACAAGGCCCGCATCGCACGGGATCTGCCGCGTCTCGAAACGCCCGACGCCGCCGTCGTTCGGCCCGGGGCCGACGATTGCGGTTATAGTCTTAGCTCCAAACAGGACGGGCGTGGAGTCGAGCGAGCCGCCGCCTAGTATGCGCTCCGGCGCGGATACCGAGAATTGGTCGACTGCGGGCCACGAAGCGGATTCGCTGACGAACAGTTCCTTGCTCACGCGGGCGCGGGTATCTTCTTCGATGCCGGTACACCACAATCGCGCGCCCGCGCGGAACATATACCGGCAGCCGGGCGGCGGGTAATTCGGTAGCGTTTCACTACCGCCGTCGGTTGGCGCGACTTGCGTATACAGCACATGCGTCGCGGCAATCGTAGTGTCGGCGCTGGTATCTGGGATGTCCGCTAGGTTCGGATCGATCCATCCGCGCGCGGTCGCGAACGTGGTTACGTAGTAGAAAAACGAACCGTTCGCGAGCGTGCGGTAGAGCCGAATCCGGTGGAAACCAGGGCGAGTCTTGTCGGGCCGAACGTGCACTTCGACGCTGTCATTAGAGCTAGATAACGTAACCGTAAATGGCTCGCTCGGCACGCTAAGCGAAACGCTGCCGTCCGCTTCTTCACGCTCGTAGACGGCTATCCAGCTGTAGGTCGCGTTTTGCGTAAGGCTGCCGACCGTGCCTTGGGTGACGGCGGTAATCTGCGGGGGCTCGGCAAAGCCCGCCAGCTGTGGCTCGCGGCCGTCCCAGCGCCACGTAACGCCGCCCGGGTAGTAGAGGCCAGAGCCGAACTGAACGGGGTGCCCCCGATCAACGCCGCTCGATTGGAACCGCCACAGCGCGGCGGCTAGCCCAAGCGTAAACGGGTACGTCACGAATCCAAAGACATACTCGCCAGACGTAGCGTCAGACGCATGCACATGGGCCAGCACTTGAGTCGTCGGCCACGCTTCGTTTTCCGCGAAGCGGACATGGACAATATTTTGAAACTGAGGCTCAGGAACCTGCCATCTAGCTTGGTCGAATGTTAGAACATAGTAACTCGGGCGAGGGTCGGGCGACGACGCGCTGAATGTATTGCGAGCCGGCCGAGCGACGGCATAGCATGCCGTAGACGTGCCGTAAGGCGAATTGAATGCATTGCTGACAAGGTGCCAGCCATAGACCTCGTTCACCGATCCGCTTACGGCAGGCGTGTTAG
>CAYXYM010000099.1:0-3116 GCA_964469285.1 uncultured Gammaproteobacteria bacterium
GAACGGCCCGAGTAGTCGACGCGCTTGCCCAGCAGGTTCTGGCGGAAGCGGCCCTGCTTGCCCTTGATCATGTCGGCCAGCGACTTCAGCGGGCGCTTGTTGGTGCCGGTGATGGCGCGGCCACGACGGCCGTTGTCCAGCAGGGCATCCACCGACTCCTGCAGCATGCGCTTCTCGTTGCGCACGATGATGTCCGGCGCATTGAGCTCCAGCAGACGCTTCAGGCGGTTGTTGCGGTTGATGACGCGGCGGTACAGGTCGTTCAGGTCCGAGGTCGCGAACCGGCCACCGTCGAGCGGGACCAGCGGGCGCAAATCCGGCGGCAGCACCGGCAGCACCGTCATGACCATCCACTCGGGCTTGTTGCCCGACTCGATGAACGACTCGACGAGCTTCAGGCGCTTGGACAGGCGCTTGATTTTCGTTTCCGAGGTCGTCTCCGACATCTCGTTGCGGAGCTTGATGACTTCCGAGTTGAGGTCGATCGACTTCAGCAGCTCATAGACCGCTTCCGCGCCCATGCGCGCGTCGAACTCGTCGCCGTGTTCGGTCGTCGCTTCGAAATACGTCTCATCGGTCAGCAACTGGCCGCGCTCGAGCGGGGTCATGCCCGGCTTGATGACAACGAACGCTTCGAAATACAGGACGCGCTCGATGTCTTTCAGCGTCATGTCGAGCATCAAGCCAATGCGGCTCGGCAGCGACTTGAGGAACCAGATATGCGCGACCGGGCTCGCGAGCTCGATGTGGCCCATGCGCTCGCGGCGAACGCGCGCCTGAGTGACCTCAACGCCGCACTTTTCGCAGACCACGCCGCGGTGCTTCAGGCGCTTGTACTTGCCGCACAGGCATTCGAAGTCCTTCTGCGGCCCGAAGATTTTCGCGCAGAACAGGCCGTCGCGTTCGGGCTTGAACGTCCGGTAGTTGATCGTTTCCGGCTTCTTCACTTCGCCGAACGACCACGAACGAATCATGTCCGGCGACGCCAGCGCGATGCGAATCGCGTCGAAGTCTTCGACCGGGCCCTGTTGCCTTACGAAATTAAGTAGCTCTCTCATGTCTGCCTCAGTCCTGCTCAAGCTCGAGATTGATGGCCAGCGAACGAATTTCCTTCACCAGCACGTTGAAGGACTCGGGCATGCCGGCCTCCATGCGGTGGTCGCCGTCGACGATGTTCTTGTACATCTTGGTGCGGCCATTCGTGTCGTCCGACTTGACCGTCAGCATTTCCTGCAACGTGTACGCCGCGCCATACGCCTCGAGCGCCCACACTTCCATTTCGCCGAAGCGCTGGCCACCGAACTGTGCCTTGCCGCCCAGCGGCTGCTGGGTCACGAGGCTGTATGGACCGGTCGATCGCGCGTGCATCTTGTCGTCGACGAGGTGGTTCAGCTTCAACATGTACATGTATCCAACGGTGACCGGGCGATCGAACGCCTCGCCGGTGCGGCCGTCGAACAGCGTGGCCTGACCGGTTTCTGGCAGGTCCGCGAGCTTCAGCATCGCCTTGATCTCGGACTCGTGGGCGCCGTCGAATACCGGCGTTGCCATCGGCACGCCCCCGCGCAGGTTGTGTGCGAGGTGCATCACTTCGTCGTCCGTGAAGCCGGAAATGTCCGCCTTCTGGCCACCGCTCTTGTTGTAGATCTGGTCGAGGAACTTCCGCATCTCGACGACTTTGCCTTGCTCGTCGATCATGCGGCCGATCTTCAGGCCCAGGCCCTTCGCGGCCCAACCCAAGTGCGTTTCGAGCACCTGGCCGATGTTCATGCGCGACGGCACACCGAGCGGGTTCAGCACGATGTCGACCGGCGTCCCGTCCTCGGAGTACGGCATGTCCTCGACCGGTACGATCATCGAGATCACACCCTTGTTGCCGTGGCGGCCCGCCATCTTGTCGCCCGGCTGGATGCGGCGCTTGACGGCCAAGTACACCTTGGTCATTTTCAGCACGCCCGGCGCGAGGTCGTCGCCCTGGGTGATCTTCAGCTTCTTCGCCTCAAAGCGCTTCTCGAATTCCTCGCGTTGCGCCTTCAACTGCTGCGCGACGCGCTCGAGCTGCTCGTTCGCGTCCTCGTTGCGCAGACGGATTTCCGTCCACTTCTCTCGCGAAACTTCCTCGAGGTACGCCTTCGTGATCTTCGCGTCCTTTTTCAGGCCCTTCGGCCCGCCGTCCGCGACCTTGCCGAGCAACATGCGCTCGACGCGCTGGTAGATGTCCTCTTCCAGGATTCGGCGCTGATCGTTCAGGTCCTTGCGGACGCTCGCGAGCTCCGCGCTCTCGATGGAGAGCGCACGCGCGTCCTTGTCGACACCGTCGCGCGTGAACACGCGCACGTCGATGACCGTGCCATCCATGCCCGGCGGCACACGCAGCGACGTGTCCTTCACGTCGGACGCTTTCTCGCCGAAGATCGCGCGCAGCAGCTTCTCCTCGGGGGTCAACTGGGTCTCGCCCTTCGGCGTGACCTTGCCGACGAGAATGTCGCCCGCCTTTACCTCGGCGCCGATGTAGGCGATGCCCGCTTCGTCGAGCTTCGACAAAGCGTACTCGCCGACGTTCGGGATGTCGGAGGTAATCTCTTCCGAGCCGAGCTTGGTGTCGCGCGCGACGCAGGTGAGTTCCTCGATGTGGATGGTCGTGAAACGATCTTCCTGCACGACGCGCTCGGAGATGAGGATCGAGTCCTCGAAGTTGTAACCATTCCACGGCATGAACGCGACCAGCAGGTTCTGGCCCAGCGCCAGCTCACCGATATCGGTGGACGGGCCATCGGCCAGCACGTCGCCACGTGCGATCACGTCACCCTGCTTCACCAGCGGACGCTGGTTGATGCAGGTGTTTTGATTCGAACGCGTGTACTTCGTCAGGTTGTAGATGTCGACACCCGGCTCGCCGGCAACAGTCTCTTCATCATTGACGCGAACCACAATGCGTCCCGCGTCAACAATATCGACCGAACCGCCGCGTCTGGCGACCACGACCACGCCTGAATCCTTCGCCACGGTGCGCTCGATACCCGTACCCACCAGCGGCTTCTCGGCACGCAGCGTCGGCACTGCCTGGCGCTGCATGTTCGAACCCATCAGTGCGCGGTTCGCGTCGTCATGCTCAA
>CAYXYM010000100.1:0-7944 GCA_964469285.1 uncultured Gammaproteobacteria bacterium
GGCAGCCTCGTGAACATGGGTCTCATCATGCTCGGGGGCTCGGTCATGCCACCGCCCGCCGGCGCCGACGTCACCTCCATGGAGGCGCTCCAAGCGACGATGCATTTGTTCGAGCCCAAACACTTCGTGTTTCCGTTCCTCGCGCATGCGCTTGGCACGCTGGTCGGTGCGTTCGCCGCTGCGAAGCTGGCAGCCACACGCAAGGTGGCGATGGCCTTCGTGGTCGGCGGGCTATTTCTGCTCGGCGGGATCGCGAACGTGGTGATGTTGCCGGCGCCGCTGTGGTTCGAGGCGCTTGATCTCATCGCCGCGTATCTGCCGATGGCGTGGCTCGCCGGGTGGTTTGCGATGCGTGCGCGGGGTGCGCTAGGTTAGGCGTTACGCTAGACAAGGAGGTTGACGATGGCTCGATGGACACGAGGCGCCGCGCTGCTCATCGCGCTTGGCTGGGTCGTCGGGGCCGCGGGGGCCGAGCGCCTCGATGCGCACCCCGACGTTATCGCGGGTGCACTCGAGAACGGCGTCCAGTACCGAATCCTCTCGCATGCCGTGCCCCCTGGGCGCGTCTCATTGCGTCTGCACTTACCGGTGGGGTCGTTGCAGGAAGCCGACGACGAGCGCGGATTCGCGCATCTTCTGGAGCATGTCGCGTTCGCCGGCTCCGAAAACTTCGAGCCCGGTGAGCTCATTCCGTTCTTCGAAGCACTCGGCCTCACGCTGGGGCAGCATCAGAACGCCGTCACCTCAATCGACCAGACGTATTACATCCTTGAACTGCCCGACACGACCGATAAGACCCTGACGTCCGGTCTGACGTTCCTCGCCGACGTCCTCGGACGCCTCGAAATTGCGGACTCGGGCGTCGCGCAGGAGCGCGCGGTCGTGCTCGCCGAGCGGCGCAACGGACTCGGGCCCGGGCAACGGCTGATGGAGCAGTGGCTGCCGCGCGTACTCGAAGGGTCGCTCGCCGCAGAGCGCATGGTTTTCGGCACTGACGAGACGGTGCGCGAGGCGACCGCGGAAAAACTCGAGGCGTTCTATCGGCGCTGGTACACGACCGGTAATGCGACGGTGGTGTTCGTCGGCGACGTCCCGGTCGAGCGCGCACGCGCGCTGATCGAGACCGCATTCGGGATGCTGCCGGCCGCACCGGCGACTGCAGCCATCGACCCGGGAACGGTGAATCACGAGACCTCGTTCGGCGTTGTCGCGACCGACCGCGACGCGCGCGGCGCCGATATCGGCATCGTGCGTATCGGACCACCGCGGCCGCCGGTGACGACGATTGCCGCAGCGCGTCAGAACGTCGTGGAAGGGCTCGCGACCTTGGCATTCAACCGACGGCTCTCCGCGCAAGTCGCGTCGGGCGAGGTGACGTTCCAGCGCGGCGGCGCCGGTACGGGTAACTTCTTCGGCGCGGGCTGGATAGCGAATGCCGGGGTGGCGGGCGACCCCAAAGACTGGCGGCCGATGGTCACCGAACTTGCGACCGAGGTCCATCGCGCCCGCGTACACGGCTTCAGTACGCGTGAAATTGATGACGCGCGGGTAACGATGCTCGCGGGTGCGCGGCAGTTCGCGCAAGCCCAAGCAACGCTGCCGTCGCAGGTCCATTCCTCGATCATTTTAAGCGGCGTGCAAAGCCGCAGCGTGCTGCAATCGGCCGAGCAGCAGTTCGCCTTGCTCGAGACCTTGTTGCCGAGCGTCACGGCGGACGAGGCCTCGACGGCGTTTAGCACCTTGTTCAAACCCGAGTCGATGGCCATCCGGTTGGCGACGGAAGCCGGCGAACACGTGCCAGACGAGTCCGCGTTGTTGACGGCCGCACTCGACGGATTCGCCGCCGAAGTCGCGGTTGGGGTTGAGCGCGAGCGACCGACAGCGTTGCTCGCCGAGCTGCCGACGCCGGGCACGGTTGTCGCGGACGCCGTTGACGAAGAGACCGGCGTGTACTCGGCGTGGCTCTCAAATGGTGTCCGGCTGCATCACCGCGAGATGGACGAACGCGAGAATCATGTGGTCGCTCGTGTGTTGCTCGCGGGGGGTGTGATCGAGGAAACGGACGACACCATTGGCTACACCCGCGCCGCGGTCGGCGTGTTGCGGCGGCTCGCGACTCGGACGCATTCGAGCACTGAGGTACGCGACTTCATGGTGGGGCGTACGGTGTCCGTTGGCTTATCCACCTCCGGCGACTCGATCGCCATCAATATTGGCGGCACCCCCGATGCGCTTGAACACGGAATGCAGCTTGCGCACTTGCTCGTTACGGAACCGCTGATAGAGCCGGTCGCGTTCGGCCAGTGGAAGTTCGCCATGCAGATGAATTTGCAGGCACAACGGATGCACCCGCCCGCGGAAGCCGCGCGGATGGCGCGCGTGATGCGCTACCCGGCCGATGATTTGCGATGGCAACCTCGTGAGGAAGCGGCCCTCGAGCGCATGGAAGCCGCTACCGCGCAGGCGTGGCTCGACGATGTATTCGCGCGCGCGCCCATCGACGTCGCGATTGTCGGTGACATCACGCGCGAAGCGGCCGTCGCGCTGGCGCTGCGATACATCGGTTCACTGCCACCACGCGAGCGGATTGGACCGACGCTGTTTGCGGAACTGCGCAACGTGCCGCCACCGGGTCCGGTCGAGCACCAGGCGACGATTAAGTCGGCAACCCCGCAGGCGGCGGTTCAGATTGGGTTTGCCGGCGCGGACCACGACCAACTCGACGACGTGCGCGCGCTCGCGCAAGCCGGACGCATCCTGAGCTCCCGCATGGCTCGCCGGATACGTGAGGAGGAAGGGCTGGCCTACAACGTTTTTGCGGCTCACCGGACGAATGAAACGCTCGACGGCTTCAGCTCGTTCAGCGCCAGCACCGCCGTCGACCCGGCCGAAGCGGACCGGTTGGTCGCGCTGGTTGAGGAGATGTTCGCCGAGTTTGCGGCCTCAGGACCGACGGAGGAAGAGGTCGCGGTCGCGCTTCGGCAGTTCGAGAATTCATTTGCAGAGACCGTGCGGGACCCGGGCTACTGGATGCGCCGCCTGTCCGACCTCACTTACCGTGGCCGACAGACACGCGTTTCGGCGGAGGAAACCAGCGCTGGCTATCGCGCGTTGACCGCACCCCGCATCCACGAGATTTTTCAGCGCTACCACGACGCAGGAACGAAGGTTCGGATTGTCGTGCTACCGGAGGATGAGTAGCCCTCAGCTCGAACCCAGCGGCGTGAACTCCCCGGCGATTTCCAGCACGAGGCCGATTTCGTACTGGATTCGCCAGACCACGGCGTGCAGCGACCCGCGGAACAGCCATAGCACTGACAGCGAGGTCAGCACCACCAACGGTGACGCGAGCGTTGCAAATGCGCGTGGGAGCTTCGGCGCGAGCGCGTCGGCCACCACGCGGTACAGAAATTTGAGCACGAACCACACCACAAATAGCGTGATGGGCCCGCCAATGGCAAGTGCGAAGACGACGAGGACCGCTGCCCGCGGTCCGAGATCCGCCGTCGCGGCCGTGGCCGGAAGGTCGGCTACCGGGGTCGCGAGCAGGTAGAACGCAAACACGGCTACCCAGGCCCACGCGAACCAGACGGCGGTGGAACCCACCACGTTGACCACCCAGCGGAGCCGCTCGGCACGTTCGCTGGTGATGAATTCTTCGCAGTCGGTGATTGCGCCCTGAATCTCGCGCACCACCTCCATTGCGAGTCCAACCTGCGTCGGCTCAGACCGCATAAGGAGTCCTCCCTGTCCTTACAGTGCTCGAAACGATAATGCCAGTTCCCACCCGAGTCCAGCGGTTGTAGAATTCATTCATCGATTGCCCCGCCGGGCAAGTCGAATTCGGGCGTCACGACCAATTGGACGCCCGTCCTTGCGGCCCAGAAGGGCGTACGGACTTCTAGCAACAGGAGTTTGTATGCCCATGTCAGTTCAGAAGATTCGTAACGCCGCGTATCAAGCCCAATGCGGCCGCTGCTTTTATTGTAATTACTTGATGTGGCTCACGGATCCGATTCCATTCGCGACTCGGGTCGGGGTGACGGTTTCCGCCGCCGCTGCTTTTCGCTGCACCGCAGAACATTTACGGCCTCGGTGCGAAGGCGGGACGAATAGTCCCGCAAACATTGTCGCTGCATGCTACTTCTGCAACAGTCAACGGCACCGACGGAAAAATCCGCCCACTCCATCTAAACACCAGGCCCTGATTGCGCGGCGACTTGCTGCCGGACGATGGCATCAACGCGCCTAAATGCTAGACTTTCAGCCATGACAGAAGAGAAAGAAGTCTGGTCGGGGACACCGTCGCAGGTCATCAACCTGCCGACATTCGTGGTGTGCGTGCTGCTGTTCATCCTGGTGGTCCCGTTGTTCTACGCGCTCTGGCGCTGGCTCGTGGTCAAGATGACGAAGTACGAGCTCACGACCGAACGACTGCGAACGCGCTACGGCGTCCTGAATCGTCTGACCGACGAGCTCGAGCTCTACCGCGTACGAGATTACAAGTTCGACCAACCGTTTTATTTGCGGTTGTTCTCGCTCGGCAACATCGTTCTGACCACCTCGGACAAGTCGCACCCGCTGGTGGTAATCCGCGCGATTCAAAACGGCGAGCAGCTTCGCGAACAAATCCGAACGCACGTCGAGGCGTGCCGCGTCGCGAAGCGGGTCCGTGAAGTCGACTTCGAGTGAGGGCTAGTCATGGGCATCTTTGAAATCATCGTGATGGTGGTCGGAGTCGGGTTGCTGTTGCTGGGCGGTGTGTCGGGTTACGCGTTATTCACGCGTGCGCTCCGGCATGGCGACAAGTTCGGCGACGAGACCAATGTCGGCACGCTGTGGGGGCTCTTCACCATGGGGCTCACCATCGGACTGTTGCTGATCTGGTGGGCGCTCCACGATTAGCTAAAGGGGAGAGTCCATTGTTTACACGTTGCTTAATCGGCGCGCTGACCGCGCTTTCGCTCGCTAACCCCGCGTTTGCGGAGTCCGACCTATACACTTCGGGACCGTTGTTCGACGAACTCGCTGAGATGGACCGCATCGTGTTTCACAGCGCGTTTGTCGAATGTGATGCGGAAAAGTTTCGCTCACTGTTCACCGAGGATGCCGAGTTCTACCACGATAAAGCCGGCCCGACCTATGGAGAGCAAGCACGCACCTTGAACGGCTGCCCGAAGAACGACGGCGTCCGCCGCCTACTCGTCGAGGGCTCCCTACGCGTCTACCCGATGGCGGGCTACGGCGCGATCCAGACGGGCGAGCACTGGTTCGTGGAGGAGGGGGCGTCGACCAGCACGCTCGCGAAGTTCGTCACGCTGTGGCGGCGTGTGGATGGCGAATGGAAGATGGCGCGTGTGCTGAGCTTCGACCACGTGAGTCACCCGGTTACGGATTGACGTTGATTCTCCAGATCACGCCGCTGCCATAGTCGGCAAGGTAGACGGCGCCGTCTTCGCCGACGCCGAACGTCGAAATCATCAGTTCGGTCGCAAGCAGCGTCTCGCTGAGCCATGCGGTGCCGACGCGTTGTAAGCCCCAAAGGGTGCCGCTGCAAAAATCGCTGAATACATAGACGCCATCGACAATCTGACCGCCCGTGATCGAGCACCCCTCGCTATGGTCATACTCGTGGACCGGCGCAGTGAATCCGGCCGCATCGCAAGATGCGGCGGCATAGCACTGCGTGCCCTCGACGACGTTCCAGCCGTAGTTCTCGCCGCCGGGGCTGGCCGCTGCTTGCACATTGACCTCCTCGCGCAGTGATTGGCCGACATCGGCGATGTACAAATTGCCGGTCGCTTGGTCGAACGAGAACCGCCACGGATTACGAAGGCCGTACGCCCAAATCTCGTCGCCGAATGGATTGCCTTCCGGAATAACATACGGGACATCGGGATCGCTCACATCGAGGCGCAGCAGTTTGCCGAGCAGCGAGTCGAGGTTCTGCGCGTGACCCTGTGGGTCGCCGCTCGAGCCACCATCGCCGAGCGCAATGTATAGATAGCCGTCTGGGCCAAACGCGAGTTGACCGCCGTTGTGGTTCGCGAACGGTTGCTCGACACGAAGAAGAACCTGTTCGGTCGCCACATCGACGGTGTCGGCGTCTGCGGTGAAACGCGCGATCACCGTATCGCCGAGGAGGTCGGTGTAATTGACGTACAAGTGGCCACTGTCTGCGTAGTCGGGTGCGAACGCGAGGCCGAGCAGGCCTTGTTCACCGGCGGCTGCGGTGACGCGATCGAGCAGGTCCAGGAACGGCACGCTCGCGGCGACATCGCCGTCGACGATCCGCACGGTGCCCCGGCGTTCGACCACGAACAGTCGGTCGCTACCGTCGTCGGCATGCGTGATTGTGGTGGGTTGAACGAAGCCGGTCGCGATTTCTACGAGCGCAAGGTCGGGAAACGTCGGCTCGGGTTCCGGTTGGGGCTCGGGTTCGGGTTCGAGCGAACCGCCACCGCCACCGCACGCCGCGAGGCAAACGGTGAGAAAAATGCCGGCGACGCTGTGGGCCTGTGTGCGCATACTCGAATGATAATCCGAGTCGGGCGCTCCGCGAACTCGGGTGATCGCCTGGGGTCGACTTGACCTTTAATTACTTTCGTCCATGATAGGCCCTGTATTGGTCGCCAACCGTCGGTTGGCGGCCTTTCGTTTTTTAAGGAGCCAGGAAATGACGAACAAAGAACGACCGAACATCCGCATCACCGCGACCGATTTTGAGCGCCTGGAACGGCTGCTTGACTCGCCGGCGGCCCGTCAGCTGCCGGGCGCGGATGCGTTGCGTGAAGAAGTCGAGCGCGCCGACATCATCGACGGCGACGTGCCGATTGGCGAGTTCATCACGATGGGCGCGACAGCAACCTTCGTCGAGCGGACGAGCGACCGGACTCACGAATTGACGCTCGTTTATCCACAGGACGCGGATGGATCGGGCGAACGCGTGTCGATTCTGGCGCCGGTCGGCAGCGCGTTACTGGGATTGTCGGTGGGGCAGCGCATTGCGTGGCCGGTACGCGGCCGTACGCTGGAACTTGAGGTTCTCGGTATCCGCGAGGGGAATACCAGTAAGCCGGATTAGGTGTTTCCCCCGAATACGCCCGCAGTTTTTTCGCGTAGTTTGTTGGGATGAAACTCGCTCCCGATATTGACGCGTTATGTGCGGTCTTGCGCGCCGCTTGCCACGCCGACAATGCCATTGGTGGAATGATCCATCTGATCTCTGCCGATGGCTGTACCTATGTCGCGCATGTTGACCTATCCGAAGACTTTCTTGAAAAGTTCGCGACGGTATCGGTCGGCGATGGCACGACGATTTCGCAAGTCCTGACCGAGCGGCGTCGAGTCGCGGTCCGAAACGTCGAAGAAGACGACGGGTTCGCGCCGTACCGCGAAATCGCGGCAGCATCGGAGGTTGTCGCCATCCAGTCCACGCCGGTCGGCAATGGCGGTCGCGAGCTTCTCTACGGCGTACTGACGACTTGCTACAGTCGGCCGCATCATCCCGACGCAGCGAGCAGCGCGGTGCTCGATGCGTGCGCGGACATCACTGCGAAGATTGTCGCGGCAAACGAAATTGAAGGGATGATGGAAGCGTCGATGGGTGGCCAAGCCTCGGCCACGACCTCCGCGGTGGCACGCGCGACTGCGATTGTAGACGCGTTGCTACCAATTTGTGAGACTGCGCCTTCGCTTGAGTTGCTTCTTGAGGCGAATGAGAAGCTCGCAGTCATCGTGAAGGAGTTGAAGGTCCGCGCGCGTAGCCAAGGGCCGCGACCGGAAGATGTAGAGCCGATGGGTCATATCCACTGCGCATGAGGTATGCTTGGGCGCATGAAACTGATGCGTCTTGAAACCGTGCTGGATGAGGACTGCGGCCTCTATTACCTTGAGTTCTACCTGCCGGAAGATGCGACCGAACCGTCGTTTCGCTCCGCGCGC
>CAYXYM010000101.1:0-2935 GCA_964469285.1 uncultured Gammaproteobacteria bacterium
GGCGCGCGCGTCGAACTGCGCATCGGCCGAACCGGCACAGGCGCCGGGTGTCTCGACGTGCTCGATCGCGGCCCCGGTGTGGACCCGGCCATCGCACAGCACATTTTCGAGCCGTTCTACAGCGCAAGCGCGCAAGGGACCGGACTTGGTCTGTTCATTTCGCGCGAACTCTGCGAATGCAACCAGGCGCGCCTGTCGTACCGGCCGCGCGTGGGGGGCGGCAGCTGTTTTCGGATAAGCTTCGCGGACGCCTCCCGCTGGGTGATTTAATGGCCGCGACCGCGCTCATCATCGACGACGAACCGGATATCCGCGAATTGCTGGAGCTCACGCTCAAGCGCATGGGCATCGCCTCCGTGTCGGCGCCGACGAAGGCCGACGCGCTCGCATTGCTCGAGGACCGCGAGTTCGACCTGTGTCTCACCGACATGCGGCTCCCCGACGGCGACGGGCTCGAGATTGTCGAATGGATTCAGCAGCACATGGCTGGGCTGCCGGTCGCCGTGATCACCGCGCACGGCAACGTCGAATCCGCTGTGCAGGCGCTCAAAGCGGGCGCATTCGATTTTGTGTCGAAGCCGGTCGACCTCGCCGGCTTGCGCAAGCTCGTCGACGCCGCGCTCCGGAGCGCCGGCACCCAGGACACCGCCCCGCCAGCCGCGCCGGTACTCCTCGGTGATTCCCAATCGATGCAGCGTCTGCGCGAGCTCGCGGCGAAAGTCGCGCGCAGCCAGGCGCCGGTGCATATCTGCGGCGAATCGGGGACCGGCAAGGAACTTGTCGCGCGCATGATTCACGAGACGGGCCCGCGGCACGGCGCGCCGTTCGTGCCCGTCAACTGCGGCGCGATTCCGACCGAGTTGATGGAGTCGGAGTTTTTTGGTCACCGCAAGGGGAGCTTCACCGGCGCGGTCGCTGACAAGGACGGTTTGTTCCAGGCCGCCGAGGGCGGCACGCTGTTCCTCGACGAGGTTGCCGACTTGCCGCTGCCGATGCAGGTCAAGCTGTTGCGCGTGATCCAGGAAAAATCCGTGCGCCCGGTCGGCGCCGCGCACGAGCTGCCGGTCGACGTACGCATCCTGTCGGCGACGCACCGCGACCTCGCCGCGCTCGTCGCGCGCGGCGCGTTCCGCGAGGACCTGTTCTACCGCGTCAACGTGATCGAGCTGCACGTGCCGCCGCTGCGCGAGCGACCCGCCGACATTCCTGCGCTCGCGGCCCACATCCTCGGTCGTCAGGCGCGCGACCTGGGCTTGCCGACCGTCACACTCGCGCCGGACGCACTGGAATTGCTGCTCGCGTATCCATTCCCCGGCAACGTACGCGAGCTCGAGAACGTGCTTGAGCGCGCGCTGACCCTCGCCGAGGGCGGCACGATTCACGCGACGGATATCGTGCTGCGCACGACGGGGCCGGCGGGGGCCGACGCCGGTACGCTCGACGAAGAGGTGGACCAGCTGCAGCGCGAGCGCATCGAACGCGCACTGGAGGCCACGCGGTGGAACAAGACCGAGGCCGCGAAGCAGCTTGGCATGACGTTTCGCCAGCTGCGGTATCGGCTCAAGAAGCTCGGCCTCGACTGACACTATTTGTCACATTGTGACAAATAGTGTCAGTCCCCAGGGTTTTCCTCCGGGCGTATGCAGGGTTTCCCCGCTGGCACGGGCCTTGCATCTAATACGGCAAGCGGCATCACATAGACCGCAGGATGTACACCCGAAATAACGGAGAGAACCCAATGAGACAAGCAATCCAAAAGGGCTTTACGCTTATCGAGCTGATGATCGTGGTCGCGATCATCGGTATTCTGGCCGCCGTCGCGATCCCGGCCTATCAGGACTACATCACCCGCGCACAGGTTGCGGAGTGCGTGAGCCTGTTGGGCAGCGCACGCACGCCGGTCCTCGAGCATTACGGCATGTCCGGCTACTGGCCGAATGCGACCGAGTTCAACGAAATCGTCGGCGTTCGTCAGGGTGGCATTTGCACCGCGCTCGAAATCGACACCTGGCCGGACGGCTCGGGTGGCCCAGGCACAGGACCTGGCGACCTGCAGCTCTCGATTACGGTCGGTGGCCGTGCAGACGGTACGCTGTACCAGCACTACACCGATGCGAACGGCGCGTGGACCTGCTGGGCGGACGACGCTGACATCGAGCACAAGTATCTGCCGGCCCAGTGCCGGAACGCAGAGCCAGGCGGCAGCTAAGCACTACGCCTGACCGATGCGGTCAACCTTTACGGGCGCCTCCGGGCGCCCGTTTCTTTTGTATACTCGAACATCAAACGCCCCCGGGGAGGGCTCACGATGGCAACACCCACGATAAAGGCGAATCTCAGCGGCCTGGCCCGGCGTCTGGTGCTCGACGGCATCATGACGGAGGAGGCGGCGTCAACCGCAAACCAGCAAGCCGCGGCCGACAAGAAGCCGTTCGTCGCGTACATCGTTGAGAAGAAGCTCGCGGACCCGCGCGCGGTCGCGGTCGCCGCCTCGGCCGAATTTGGCGCCCCGATCGTGGACCTGACTGCGATGGACCTCGACAACGCGCCGGCCGACATCGTCGACGACAAGCTGATCAAGGCGCACCGCGTGCTGCCCTTACACGTCCGCGGCAAGCGGTTGTTCATCGCGCTGTCTGACCCCACGAATCTCCAAGCGCTCGACGAGATCAAGTTCCAGACCGGCCACACGGTTGAGGCGATCGTCTGCGAGGAAGACAAACTCGCGAAGGCGCTTGCGAAAACGCTCGAGAAGATGGACACGCAGATGTCCGACTTCGACGACAGCGACCTTGAAAACGTCGACGTCACGGGCGGCGGCGACAGCGATGGCGACGACGACATCGCGCGCGACGACGCCGAAGATGCGCCCGTCGTGCGCTTCGTGAACAAAATGCTGCTCGACGCCATCAACCGCGGCGCGTCGGACTTGCAC
>CAYXYM010000102.1:0-4325 GCA_964469285.1 uncultured Gammaproteobacteria bacterium
TGGCGGAGAGGGAGGGATTCGAACCCTCGATAGGGGATAAACCCTATACTCCCTTAGCAGGGGAGCGCCTTCGACCACTCGGCCACCTCTCCAAAGGCGGGCATTATAGCTCAGCCCGTCTCGCCTGCGCCTTCCTGTTCGCGCTTGATTCGCTCGTAGATTTCCTCTCGATGGACCGCGACTTCCTTCGGCGCGTTCACACCGATTCGGACCTGGTTCCCTTTGACGCCGAGTACCGTGACTGTGACCTCGTCGCCGACCATTACCGTCTCCCCGACTCGCCTTGTCAAAATCAGCATGTTCCTTCTCCTTGCGCTCAATCACCCGTAATGTCTTCTTCTTATTGTTGTTTTGCGAGGCCGAAGGCCTCGTGCAACGCTCGAATACCCAACTCGAGATACTTCTCGTCGACGGCGACGGATATCTTGATCTCCGACGTCGAAACGAGGTTCACGTTGATGCCCTCACGGGCCAACACCCCGAACATCCGGCTCGCGATACCCGCATGCGACCTCATCCCGACGCCGACCAGCGAAATTTTCGCGATCCGATTACTCCCAACCACTTTCTGCCCGCCGATGTCGGCCAGATTGCGCTCCAGTATCGCACGGGCCGGCTCAAAGTCCGTACGATGGACCGTAAAGGTCAGGTCCGTCAAACCCTCGCGCGGCACGTTCTGGACGATCATGTCCACTTCGATGTTCGCATCCGAGATGGGCCCCAGAATGCGGTAGGCGGCGCCCGGAGCGTCCGTAACCCCGACCACCGTGAGCATGGCTTCGTCCCGGTGGTGTGCGATACCCGCGATTTTCGCCGCTTCCAGCATCTGATCCTCGCCCGTAATCAAGGTCCCCGGCCCGTCAACGAAACTCGACAAGACCCGAATCGGTACATCGTACTTGCTCGCGAACTCCACTGAGCGGATTTGGAGGACCTTTGAGCCAAGGCTCGCGAGTTCCAGCATCTCTTCGTAGGTCAGCGAATCCAGCCGCCGCGCGTCCGCCACGATACGTGGGTCCGCAGTATAAACCCCATCGACGTCCGTAAAAATCTGGCACTCCACCGCGCCGAGCGCGCCGGCAAGCGCCACGGCGGTCGTATCGGAGCCGCCTCGGCCGAGCGTAGTCACGCTCGCGTCGTCCGATATGCCTTGGAAGCCCGTTACGACCGGCACCCCGCCCTCCGCGAGCTCCGCGCGCAATGCGTCGACACCGACTTCGCGGATGCGCGCCTTCTGGTACTTGTCGTCGGTGCGCAGCGGGAGTTGCGACGCGTTCAGCGAGCGCGCTCGGCACCCGCGCTTCGCGAGCGCGATTGCGAGCAACGCCGCGCTGACCTGCTCACCGGTCGCGGCAGCGGCCGCGCGTTCTCTCGGCGCCGCGTCGGGATCAATCTGATGGGTGAGTTCCAACAGGCGGTCCGTCTCGCCCGCCATGGCGGACACGACCGCGACGATGTCGTCGCCGCTGGCGCGCGCTCGGACAATCCGGTCGGCGACTTCGCCGATGCGGGCCACGTTCGCGACGGAGGTGCCGCCGAATTTTTGAACGAGAAGCGTCAACTGAATCGCGACGCCAAGAGCGTCGCTCCCACATGTATTTTCATAGCTTGCCTTCAAGCCATTGAGCGACGGAGGCGAGCGCGGCGTCGAGCTTGTCGGGCTCGCTACCACCCGCTTGCGCGAAGTCCGCGCGGCCGCCGCCCTTGCCGCCGACTTGCTGGGCGACGTGGCTTACGAGCTTGCCCGCCGAGACTTGGTCGGTCCGGTCCTTGGTCACGCCGGCCGCCAGCATGACCTTGCCGTCGTTTACGGAGCCGAGCACGACCACCGCGGATTTGAGCTTGTCCTTGAGCCGATCTACTGAATCGCGTAACGCTTTTGCGTCGAGCCCGTCGACGCGCGCCGCGAGTACCTGCGTATCGCCGACCGCGACTGCCTGTGAGGCGAGATCCGCGCCCTGCCCCGACGCAAGCCGCGCGCGCAACTGGTCGACCTCGCGCTCGAGGCGCCGGTTACGCTCCAACGCCTGGGCGACGCGGTCCTCGATGCCGTCCCTGCCGGTTTTCAGAAGCGCGCCGACACGGCCGAGCAAGGACTCCTGCTCCGCAATCCAGTCGAGCGCGCCCGCGCCGGTCACCGCTTCGATGCGCCGCACGCCCGACGAGATGCCGGTCTCGCCAATGATCTTGAATACGCCGATGTCACCCGTGCGATGCACGTGCGTGCCACCACAGAGCTCGGTCGAGAAATCGCCGAACTTGAGCACGCGCACGCGCTCGCCGTATTTCTCTCCGAAGAGCGCGATCGCGCCGGCCGCCATCGCTTCGTCCATGCTCATTTCGCGCACGTCGGCGTCCGCGTTGCGGCGAATCTCCGTGTTCACGAGCCGCTCGACGGCGGCGAGCTCCTCCGCCGTCATCGGCTGCGGATGCGAGAAATCGAAACGCAACCGATCGGGCGCGACGAGCGAACCCTTCTGTTGGACGTGCGTACCGAGCACTTCGCGCAGCGCGGCGTGCAGCAGATGCGTCGCGGAATGGTTGAGCTTGATCGCGTGACGGCGCTCGGCATCGATGCGGGCGGCAACGGTATCGCCGACCGACAGCGTGCCGCGCGTGACCGAACCAAGGTGCAAATGCGCGTGCTGCCCATGCTTGCGGGTGTCCACGACCTCGAAGTCGCCGTCCGCATTGCCGAGTGCACCGGTGTCGCCGACCTGGCCGCCGGACTCGGCGTAAAACGGCGACTGATCGAGCGCGACCATGCCTTGCTCGCCCGCTCTCAGCGTGTCGACGCGCTCGCCGCCTTGGAACAGCGCGACGATGCGCGCATCGCCGTCGTGATGCTCATAGCCGGTAAAGTCGGTCGGGTCGTCGAGCTCTATGCGCGAGTAGTCGCCCGCGAACTGGCTCGCGGCACGACCGCGCTCGCGCTGCGCGTCCATCGCGCGCTCAAACCCTGCCTCGTCGAGCGTGAGCCCACGCTCGCGCGCAATGTCCGCGGTCAAGTCGACCGGGAACCCATACGTGTCATAAAGCTTGAAGACCGTCTCGCCGGGAATTTCTGCGCGTTCCATCCCCGCGATGACACCGTCGAGGATTGACATGCCCTGGCTCAGCGTCTCCGCGAACCGCTGCTCTTCGGCGAGCAAGGCCTGTTCGACGCGCCCACGCGCCGAACGCAGCTCCGGGTAAGCCTCGCCCATGAGCGCGTCGAGCGCGACTACGAGCGTGTGAAAGAACGGTTTCTCCTGGCCGAGCTTGTGCCCGTGGCGCACTGCGCGACGGATGATGCGGCGCAGCACGTAACCGCGACCCTCGTTCGAGGGCATCACGCCGTCGACGATGAGGAAGCTGCAGGCGCGGATGTGGTCGGCGATGACGCGCAGCGACGGCGAATCGAGCTCGGTCGTGCCAACGGCACTCGCAGCCGCATCGACCAGCGCCTTGAGAACGTCGGTGTCGTAGTTCGAATGCACGCGCTGCATCACCGCAGCCAAGCGCTCAAGACCCATGCCCGTGTCCACCGATGGCTTTGGCAGCGGGTGCAGTTTTCCGTCGCCATCGCGCTCGAACTGCATGAACACCAAGTTCCAGATTTCAACGTAGCGGTCGCCGTCGGCATCGGCCGATCCCGGCGGGCCACCGGCGACGTCATCGCCGTGGTCGTAGAAAATCTCGGTGCACGGACCGCACGGGCCGGTATCTCCCATCTGCCAGAAGTTATCCGAACCGCCATCCGGGTTGTCGCCGACGCGGATGCAGCGCTCACGCGGCACGCCGATCTCGTCTGTCCAGATGGCAAACGCCTCGTCGTCGGTCTCGTATACGGTGACCCACAGACGCTCGGGTTCGAGCCCGAGCTCGTCGGTGAGGAACGCCCACGCGTAGCGAATCGCGTCTTGCTTGAAGTAGTCCCCGAAGCTGAAGTTGCCCAGCATTTCGAAGAAGGTATGGTGGCGCGCGGTGTAGCCGACGTTGTCGAGGTCGTTGTGCTTGCCGCCCGCGCGCACACAGCGTTGCGCGCTCGCGGCGCGCGACGCTGGCGGTTGCTCACGACCGACGAACATGTCCTTGAACTGCACCATGCCCGCGTTCGTGAACAACAGCGTTGCGTCGTTGGCAGGGACGAGCGGACTCGACGCGACGACGCGGTGGTCGCGGTCACGGAAGAACTCAAGGAAACTGCGGCGAAGCGCCGCGCTACTGTAATCGTTGCTCATTCGTCGCCGTCCAATGCGGCCTTGATCTGGTCCCGCGTGAATCCGCGTTGCTCCAGGAAACGCGCCTGCGCGGCGCGCACCCCCCAATCGTCGGGCCGTTCG
>CAYXYM010000103.1:0-3393 GCA_964469285.1 uncultured Gammaproteobacteria bacterium
GACGTGGCCGGCGAGCACGAGCAGCGGCGAGGCGGTGCCGCGGCGTGCCCACAGGTTGTCGGTGTCGCCGAACCGCATCAGCTCGCAGTCGAATCCGAGTTTCTCAAGGCGCGCGGCGATGAGGTCGATGCAGCCGGCCTGGTCGGGGGTCAGTGACTTGCGGCGGATGAGGTCGCAGGTGAGTGCTAGCGTCGGGGAATTATTCGGCATTCCGCAGTAGCTCATTGATGCCGACTTTCTCGCGCGTCTTTGCGTCGACACGTTTCACGATGATTGCGGCATACAGGCTGCAGTCGCCCTTGCTGGACGGCAGCGCACCGGGCACCACCACGGCGCCGGCCGGCACGCGGCCATGCAGAACTTCGTCGCGTTCGCGGTCGTAGATGCGTGTGCTCTGGCCGATGTACACGCCCATCGATATCACCGCGCCGCGCTCGACGATGACGCCCTCCACGATTTCCGAGCGTGCGCCGATGAAGCAGTCGTCCTCGATGATCGTGGGCGCGGCTTGCAGCGGCTCCAGCACACCGCCGATGCCGACGCCGCCGGAGATGTGCACGTTCGCACCGATCTGCGCGCATGAGCCAACCGTCGCCCAGGTGTCGATCATGGTGCCGCGGCCGATGCGCGCACCGAGGTTCACGTAGCAGGGCATCAACACGACATCACGCTCGATGTACGCACCGCGGCGTACGATTGCGTGCGGCACGACGCGTACGCCCTCGTTCGTGAAGTCGGCGGCGTTGTGGTTCGCGTATTTGAGCGGGACCTTGTCCCAGAAACGGGTGAAGCCGGCGTCGACGACCTGATTCGCGTTAATGCGGAACGACAACAGAACGGCCTTCTTCACCCACTCGTTGACGACCCATTGACCGTCTTGTGGTTCGGCGACGCGCAGGGTGCCGTCATCGAGGCCTTCGAGGACCGCGTCGACCGCGGCCCGCACGTCGTCGGGGCAGGAGGCTGGCGTGAATTCCTGGCGGCGGTCGAAGGCCTGTTCAATGACTTTCTGCATCGCCGGATTGTACCGTTTTCATCGCGGCGCGGAGCGCCGCTCCCACCTGACCAACCACCGTCCTGCGATGTGTCAGATGGGAGCGACAGCGTTGTGTCGCGACTATTTGATGTAGCCCAGCGCCTCGAGCTTGAGGATGATGCGCTGCGCAGCTTCGTCCGGGGTGCAGTCTTCGGTCTTAATGACGATTTCCGCATTCTCCGGCTCTTCGTACGGGTCGGAGATGCCGGTGAATTCCTTGATGATGCCGGCGCGCGCTTTTGCGTAAAGGCCTTTGCGGTCACGTTCCTCGCAGGTCTCGATAGACGTCGCCACATGGACTTCGACGAAGCCGCCCAGCGCTTCGACCGAGGTGCGAACGTCGCGACGAGTCTGGCGATACGGCGCGATCGGCGCGCAGATTGCGATGCCGCCGGCCTTCGTGATCTCGCTCGCGACGTAGCCGATGCGGCGGATGTTCAGGTCGCGGTGCTCTTTCGAGAAGCCGAGCTCGCTTGAGAGGCTTTTGCGCACATGATCGCCGTCCAGCAGCGTCACGGAGCGTCCGCCAAGCTCGAGCAGCTTCACCATCAGCGCGTTCGCGATGGTCGACTTGCCCGCGCCTGATAGGCCGGTGAAGAACACCGTGAAACCTTGCTTGTACTTCGGGGGATGCGTCTTGCGGAGTTCCGCAACGACTTCCGGATACGAGAACCAGTCATCGATGTCGAGGCCTTCCATCAGGCGGCGCCGGAACTCGGTGCCGGAAATGTTGAGCACGGTCTCGCCTTCTTTCACTTCGTCCATCGGCGCGTACTGCGCGCGTTCCTGCACGTAGACCATCATCTGGAAAGGCACGATGCCGATGCCGAGTTCGTCCTTGTACTTCTCAACGAGCGTCTGCGCGTCGTACGGGCCGTAAAAATCCTTTCCTTTCGAATCCTGACCCGGGCCCGCGTGATCGCGGCCGACGATGAAGTGGGTGCAGCCGTAGTTCTTGCGGATGATTGCGTGGAACACCGCTTCGCGTGGCCCACCCATGCGCATCGCCAGGTGCAAAAGCGACAGCGTCGTCGTCTGCTCGGGGTAGCGCTTCAGCAGGTGCTCGTAGCAACGTACGCGCGAGTAGTGGTCGATGTCGCCCGGCTTGGTGAGGCCGACGACCGGGTGGATCAGCAGGTTTGCCTCGACATCCCGCGCTGCGCGGTGCGTGATTTCGAGGTGGGCGCGGTGCATCGGGTTGCGCGTCTGGAACGCGACGATGCGCCGCCAGCCCCATTTCTGGAACTTCGCACGCATTTCTGCCGGCGTGTCGCGCAGGGTGGTGAAATCGTAGTGGCGCGGGGCCTCGACGCCAGTTAGCTTGCCGCCCAGATACACGGGGCCGGAATTGTTCAACAGGTAATTCACGGCGGGATGTTTCGCATCCGTCGTGCCGAACACTTGCTTGGCTTCGGTGTTGCGGTCCGGCTGCCAGCTGTCGGAGACATCGAGGACCGCGATGAGTACGCCTTCGGGATCGCGCAACGCGACTTTCTGACCTGTCTTCACAGAGTCAGCAAACGCCTGCGACACATCGAGCGTGATCGGTAGCGGCCACAGCGTGCCGTCGGCAAGGCGCATATCCTTACAGACGCGCTCGTAGTCGGCCTTGCCCATGAATCCTGTGAGCGGGCTGAACGCGCCATTCAACAGGAGTTCTAGATCGCACAGCTGGCGCTCGGTCAAGTCCCAGGACGGCATGTCGACCGAGGCGGTCTTCATGGCATCTTGCTCAGCGGCGGGGACGTACAGGTCGACGAGTGTGCCGCCGTGCGGTTGAATCAACTCCATTTCTACTCTCCTAAAATTTCCAAACCAGTGGGACAAAAACCATTGTTACGGCAAATGCAATCAGGCTCATCGGTGCGCCGAGGCGCAAGTAATCAATCAGGCGATATCCGCCCGGGCCCATGACCATCAAATTGGTCTGATACCCGATCGGCGTGAGGAATGCTGCCGACGCGGCGAACATCACCGCGATCACGAATGGCATCGGACTCACCCCAAGTTGTTCCGCCACCGCGACGGAGATGCCGAACATCAGCACCGCCGCTGCATTGTTGGTGATCACTTCCGTGAAAACCGCGGTCACGATGTAGATGGCCATCAGCGCGATGAACGGCGACGCGATGTTTCCAGTCAACAACGACGCGACCATGGCTGCGAGCCCCGTCTCGGTCATTGCTGCACCCAGCGCGAACGACGCGCCGATGACAATCAGCACCGAATAATCAATACCTGTCCGCGCCCGCGCGATTGTGATGCAGCGCGTCACGAGCATCGCACCCGCGGCCATCAACGCTGCCTCCAGCATGCTCACGATGCCGAGCGCGGCTGCTACCACCATCGCCAGCAGG
>CAYXYM010000104.1:0-4112 GCA_964469285.1 uncultured Gammaproteobacteria bacterium
ACGCTGCGCTCTGCCATCCAGGTCCAGGTGCAAACCGACACGGATGCCGCCCGGAGTCAGGCCCAGATCGACCGACTCGCCGAGCAGACCCGCGAAATGTTCGACGAATACCGCGCCGCGATGGAAGAAGTCGACCAGCTCCTTATCTACAACGAGCAGATGGAGCGGAACGTCGCGGCCCAGGAGCGCGAAATGGCGAGCCTGCAGCGGCAGATTGACGAGTTCGAGCAAATCGAGCGCGGCATCACACCACTAATGATGCGCATGGTCGATACGCTCGATCGCTTTGTCGAGCTCGATGCGCCGTTCCTTCCGGAAGAACGCCGCAACCGCGTGGAGACCGTCAAGAGTCTGATGGACGATGCGAACGTCACGGTCGGCGAGCGGTACCGCCGCCTGATGGAGGCGTACACCATCGAGATGGATTACGCGCGCAACATGGACACGTACTCCGGCATGCTGGATTTCGGTGACGCCGAGCGCGAAGTGAATTTCCTACGCATCGGCCGCCTCGCGCTGCTGTACCAGACGCTGGACCGCGGCGAAACGGGCTTCTGGGACTCGCGCAACAACGAATGGGCGGTGCTCGGCGATGAATACCGCATGCCGGTCAATGACGGCATCCGTATGGCCCAGCGCCTCGCCGCCCCTGATTTGCTCGCGATACCGATTACCGCTCCGGAGGCAAACTGATGAAAGCGTTTCTGACCGCAATCCTGCTGCTCGCGGTGGTCGCACCGATCGCGCCGGCGCAGGCGAACCCCGAAGCGCTGAACCAGCTTCTCAACGAGGTGCGTCAGCACCGCGAGCGTGAAGCCCAGGTGAACCGCGAGCGCGAACAGCGCTTCCTCGCGGACCGCAACCAACAGCAGCGAATGCTCGCCGACGCGCGTGCCGAACTCCAGCGCCAGGAGCGCCGCGCGAACCAGCTGCGCAACACCTACAACGAGAACGACAACCGCCTGAATGAACTGAATGCCCTGCTGATCCAGCGGACCGGTCAGTTCGGCGAGTTGTTCGGCGTCGTCCGACTCGTCGCCGGCGAAGCGCGCGGTTTGGTGGGTGGCTCGCTGGTGTCGGCCGAATACCCCGGCCGCACCGAATTCCTGACGGAACTCGCCGCGAGCCGCGAATTGCCATCGATGGCCCAGCTTGAACAGTTGTGGGTTGCGCTGTTGACCGAGATGACGGAGTCGGGTCAGACGAGCCGTTTCACAACGACGGTGATGTCACCGGCCGGTGAGCAGTACGAAGCCGAAGTCGTCCGCATGGGCGTGTTCACGTCCGTCACCGATGACAAGTTCCTCAATTATTCGGCCGACACCGGTCGGTTGACCGAATTGCCGCGCCAGCCTGCAGGCCGTTACACGGACATGGCTGACGATTTGACATCGGCGGAGCCGGGTGAAATCGTGCAGGTCGTGATTGATCCGTCGCGCGGCGCGTTGCTCGGCATGCTGATTCAGACGCCGGGCTTCATGGAGCGTGTGCAGCAGGGTGGTTGGGTTGGCTACGTGATCATCACGCTGCTTACGATTGCGCTGCTGGTCTGGCTGTACCGCTACATCCAGCTCACGATCATCGGCGGCAAGGTCAATCGCCAGCTGAACAGCGATACGCCGGACACCGACAATCCGCTCGGGCGCGTACTCGCGATGTACCACGACAACCGCACCGTGGATCTCGAAACACTCGAGTTGAAAATCGACGAAGCGATTCTGCGCGAAGTACCGCAGCTTGAACGCGGCCTCGGCTTCATCAAGTTGATCGCGGCGGTCGCGCCGCTGCTCGGACTGCTCGGCACCGTTGTCGGCATGATTGTGACTTTCCAGGCAATCACGCTGTACGGCACCGGCGACCCGAAGCTGATGGCGGACGGTATCTCGACCGCGTTGGTCACGACGGTACAAGGCCTCGTCGCGGCGATTCCGCTGACGCTGTTGCACGCGTTCGCGGCCGCGAAGAGCCGCCGCCTCGTGCAGATCATCGAGGAACAAAGCGCGGGCTTGATCGCCGCGGCCGCCGAGAAGCGGAGCTGAGCCCAGCATGTATCAGCTGTTTGAATCGCTGACGCTGATCCGGGACTTCATGGAACTCGGAGGCAACGTCCTGTGGGGCGTGTTCTTCGTTACCGTGTTGATGTGGACGTTCCTGCTCGAGCGGATGTGGTATTACCGGAAGCTCTACCCCGCGCGTCGAGAAGAAGCGCTCGCCGCGTGGAAAGCGCGCCAGGACACCGACTCGTGGTATGCAAAACGCATCCGCGACAAGATGGTGTCCGACCTGCAAATCGAGCTGATGCAATTCCTGCCGCTGATCAAGACGTGCATCGGCGTACTCCCGCTGATCGGCCTGCTCGGCACCGTGACCGGCATGATCCAGGTGTTCGACGTAATGGCGTACACCGGCGCCGGCAACGCGCGCCTGATGGCTGGCGGCGTGTCCGCCGCGACGGTGCCGACGATGGCCGGCATGGTCGCCGCGCTGTCCGGCCTGGCGATTGCTGCGCGCCTGGATCACTTTGCAAAAGACGAGGCCATGCGGTTCGCCGACAGCCTGCGCCATGAAGACTAACGAGGTTTCTGAGAACCCATGAGACGTTCACACGTTCAACAGGAAGAAGAAGCGGAAATCAACATCACGCCGATGCTCGACATCGTGTTCATCATGTTGATTTTCTTCATCGTGACCGCGACCTTCGTCCGCGAGACCGGCATTGATGTGACCCGTCCCGACGCGCAGACCGCGCAGACGCAGACGCGCCCACCGATTCTGATTGCCATCAGTGCCGAGGGCGACATCTGGTTCGACAAACGCCGCATCGACATCCGCGCAGTGCGGGCGAACGTCGAGCGCGCGCTCGCCGAGAATCCGGAGGGCGGCGTCGTGATCATCGCGGACACCGCCTCTGAAACCGGCGTGCTCGTCGAGGTGATGGACGAAGCGCGCCTCGCGGGCGCACCGGCGGTCTCCATCGCATCGGAGCAGGACCAGTAATGAGGCTTGCGGTCGCAATCGTCGTCTCTGTCTTCGTGACGCTCGCGTTGTTCTGGTTCATGCAGTTCCTCATCGGTGGCCAGGAAGGCGACATTCAGAAACCCGAGGACCGGATGAACGTCGAAATCGTGCGCGTGAAGCGCGACGAGGAGACGCAGGAACGCCAGCGCGAGCCGCCGCAACCACCGCAGCCCGAGGAACGCCCGCCGCCGCCGCCGATGCAGCAGCAGCAGCAACTCCGCCCGGACCTTGGCGGCATCGGCATCGGTGCGCCCGCGGCCGACACCGGCCTCACCGGCGGCCTCGGCCTCGGCAACTTGCAGGAAGGCGATCCGATTCCGGTCGCCGCGATTCCGCCGCAGTATCCGCGCGATGCGTTGATGCAGGGGCTGGAGGGTTGGGTTCGCGTCGAGTTCACGATCAACCCGGACGGCTCGGTCAGCGACGCGCGCGTCGCCGACGCACACCCGCGCCGCGGTATTTTTGACCGCGAGGCGTTGCGTGCCATCGTGCGTTGGCGTTTCAAGCCAAAAGTTCAGGACGGCGAGGCGATTTCATCGCGCGCTGGCTATACCATTGACTTCAAGATGGATGGGTCTTGATGCCGCACGAATTCTTTAAGGGATTGATTGCCGCGCTTGTCGGCGCTGCGATGCTCGCGCCGTCGGCGCTCGTCGCGCAAGACGAGGACGAGACACCCGTCCCGAAATACCGGATTGCGGGATCGACAGCCGAGCCTGACCGCACGAAGCGGCAGACCGTGCTCACCGAGCGCACGTTCAACATCATCACGTCGATTTTCGAGGACATCGGTGAGCAGCGCTACACCGAGGCACTCGCGCGCCTGCAGCAGCTCGGCGACGCGCGCCGGCTGTCGCCGTACGAGGAAGCGACCATCCATCGTTACACCGGTTATGTGCACGCGATGATGCAGAATAATCGCGAAGCCGTCCGTGAGACGAACATCGCGCTCGACGCCGAGGTGTTGCCGCATTCCGATACGCAGCAGGCGTTATTGATGCTCGCGAGTCTGGAGGCGATGGAGGAAAACTGGGATAACGTCATCCAGCTGATGCGACGGTATTTCTACTGGGAAGACAAGCCGACCTTCGACT
>CAYXYM010000105.1:0-7804 GCA_964469285.1 uncultured Gammaproteobacteria bacterium
CGCCTGCTCGAGGACGTGCCGACTTCGCGCATCCGGTCCGCTGCCCAGGGTTATGCGGAACTCGACGGCATCGCGCGCCTGCTCGACGGTCCAGCAATCGCCGGCCCGCTGACGGGCCTGCCCTGCGTTTGGTGGGAATACAAGATCGAAGAGAAGGTCACGACCGGCTCGGGCAAAAACCGTAGAACGCATTGGCGCACGCTCGTGTTCCGCATGAGCGAATGCCTGTTCGCGCTCGACGACGATACCGGGGTGTGCATCATCGATCCGGACGGCGCGTCAGTCATTACGACGCTTTCCGACCGCTGGCACGGCCGTTACCCGAAATGGTCCGGCAAGCCGCCCGACGCTGGGTGGCGCCGCTGGGTGGGTGGTCGCTATCGGTTCACGGAGCGCAGGCTCGCGCAGAACCGCGCCTTGTTCGCGTTGGGGTGGTTCCGCACGGAAGGCGGCGCGGGTTCGGACTTCAATACCGCTGAAGAAGTCCGACTCCGGCTTGCGGCGATGAAGGCCGACCCGCAGGATCTCGTTCGCCGTTTCGACGCGAACGAAGATGGCGAGGTCGATCTCGTCGAATGGGAGGCGGCACGCCGTGCCGCCGAGGACGAGGTGCGCGAGGAACAGCTCGCTCGCGCGCTGCGTCCGGGTGTCCACGTACTGGCACGCCCGCCCCGCCACCACGACCGCCCGTTCCTGTTGTCAGCGCTGCCCCAGCAGAAACTCACGCGCCGCTTTAGACTATCGGCCTTCGCCCTGCTCGCCGCGTTCTTCGCTGCCGGCGGTCTGGCTGTTTTCCTGATTGGAGCCCGTTTGACCTGATGGACAATCCGTTACTTGCTTTCACCGGCTTACCGCCGTTCTCGGCGATTGAGCCGAGCCACGTCGAGCCTGCCGTCGACCGGCTGCTTGCCGACAACCGCGCAGCGCTCACGCGCATTCTGGATTCCTCGACGCCGCGCACCTGGGACGGCGTCGTCCAACCGATCGAGGACATCGACGAACGGCTCGACCTCGCATGGGCGCCCGTCGCGCACCTGAATGCGGTCCGCAATTCACCCGAATTGCGTGCCGCGCACAATGCCTGTCTACCAAAACTGTCCGAGTACCACTCGGAAGTCGGCCAGAACCGCGCGCTGTACGACGCATGGCGCGCAGTCGCGGACGGCGGCGAGCCGCTCGACGACGCGCAGCGCCGGCTGCTGCAGAATGCGCTGCGCGACTTTCGCCTGTCCGGCGTCGACCTCGACGAGCCGGCGCGATCGCGCTTCCGCGCAGTCCAGCTAGAGCTGTCCGAGCTCGAATCGCGCTTCGAGGACAACGTACTCGATGCGACGCAATCCTGGTCGCTGCACCTCTCGGACGACCAGCGGCTCGGTGGCCTTCCCGATTACGCGCGCGACGCGATGCAACAGTCGGCCGCAACTCGCAGCGTCGACGGGTTTGTCGTCACGCTGGATTTTCCGGTGGTTCATGCGGTGCTCTCGCACGGCGTCGACCGCGCGCTGCGCGAGACCGTGCACCGCGCTTGGGTCACGCGAGCCGGCGCGGGCTCCGAGCACGACAACACGGAAACGATGCGCCGAATTCTCGAGCTGCGGCGGGAAGCCGCACAGCTACTCGGTTACGACGATTTCGCGTCGTTGTCGCTCGCGACGAAAATGGCGCCCGACACCGGCGCGGTTGCCGCATTTCTTGACGACCTCGTGAAGCGCAGTCGCAAAGCCGGCCAAGCCGAGATTGAGATGCTCGCCGCGTACGCGCGTGAGACGCTCGGCGTCGCCGAGTTCCAGCCGTGGGACGTTGCGTACGCAGCCGAGCAATTGCGGCGCGAGAAGTACGAATTGTCGGACGAGGACTTGCGGCCGTACTTCCCGGCGCCGACCGTGATTGCCGGAATGTTCAAGGTGGTCGAGCGGCTCTACGGCATCAATATCTCGCTGGCCGATGCGGCGCCCGATGCGTGGCATCCGGAGGTCGCGTTCTACGACATCGTCGGTGCTGACGGCGAGGCGCGCGGGCACTTCTGGCTGGATCTTTATACGCGCAAAGGCAAACGTGGCGGCGCATGGATGGGTGATTGTCGCTCGCGACGGCGGCGGGGCAACGCCGTCGAGACGCCGGTCGCGTGGCTGGTCTGCAATTTCTCGCCACCGGCTGGCGGTCGACCGAGCCTTCTCAGCCATGACGAGGTCACCACCCTCTTCCACGAATTCGGCCACGGACTGCACCACCTGCTGACGCGTGTTGAGCTTCCGGCTGTCGGGGGCATCAACGGCGTCGAGTGGGACGCGGTCGAGCTGCCAAGTCAGTTCATGGAGAACTGGTGCTGGGAGCGCGACGCGCTCGCGCTGATTTCCGGCCACCACGAGACCGGCGAGCCGCTGCCCGATGAACTGTTCGACAAGCTCACCGCGTCGCGCCATTACCTCGCCGCGATGGATATGCTGCGGCAGCTCGAGTTCGCCCTGTTCGACTTCGAGCTGCACCGCGACCCGACGCCCGGCGAACCTGGTGTCGTCGAACGCCACCTCGCCGCCGTGCGCGAGCGCGTGACGGTCGTCCCCTATGTGCCCGAGAACCAGTATCCGCACAGCTTCACGCACATCTTTGGTGGTGGGTACGCGGCCGGTTACTACAGCTATAAATGGGCCGAGGTCCTCGCCGCGGATGCGTTCGCCGTGTTCCAGGAGCACGGCGTGTTCGATCCCGAGACCGGGCAACGATTCCTCAATACGATCCTTGAGCGCGGCGGCGTGCGCGACGCATTGACCGGCTTTGTCGAGTTCCGTGGCCGCGAGCCGAAGATCGACGCACTGCTCGAGCAGTACGGCATGGTCGCCTGATGCTCGTCGCGACCTGGAACGTCAATTCACTGAAGGTCCGACTGCCGCACCTGCTTACGTGGCTCGGGCAGGCGCAGCCTGACATCGTCGGTCTGCAGGAAATCAAGATGCTCGACGGCTCGTTCCCGGTCGCCGAGCTCGAGGCCGCCGGCTACCAGTGTGCGTTCGCAGGCCAGAAGACCTACAACGGCGTCGCAGTGCTGAGCCGCGAGCCAATTGAGGACGTCGTGACCGACCTCCCCGGCTTCGTCGACCCGCAGCGGCGCGTGCTCGGCTGCACGATTGGCGGCCTTCGGTTCCTGAATCTGTACGTGCCCAACGGGCAGGAAGTCGGTTCTGAAAAGTACTTATACAAGCTCGACTGGCTGCAGGCGCTCGAGGAATACTGCCGCGACCAGATGAAAGCGCACCAGGATTTCTGCGTGGTCGGCGACTTCAACATCGCGCCCGACGACCGTGACGTACACGACCCCGACGCGTGGCAAGGCAATGTGCTCGTGAGTCCAGCGGAGCGCGACGCGTTCGTGCGCCTGACCGGGCTCGGCCTCGTCGACACGTTCCGACTGTTCAATAACGAGGGCGGCAGCTATTCGTGGTGGGATTATCGGATGGGCGCGTTCCGCCGTAACCGCGGCCTGCGCATCGACCATGTACTCGCGAGCAAGTCGCTGTCCGAGCGGTGCATGGGCGTCACGATCGACGTCGAGCCGCGGACCTGGAACCGACCGTCGGACCACACACCCGTCGTCGCGCGGTTCAGTTGATTATCGCGGCGCGAAGGCGCCGCTCCCACAAAAAAAGAGGCGACCCTTTCGGATCGCCTCTCGGCCTCGGAGGATACTCTAGGCGTTTACTGCCGGTACGAGCTTGGCACTCACCGGTTTAGGCTTCGCGCCGTCGAGATAGGCCTTTAAAGTCACCGTCGGCACTTTCAGTTTGTCGACGAGCGGATACATCGCACACTTTTCGCAAGCTGCCAGTTTCGGCTGGCTACCCGCCGGCGCCTTGCCGGACGGACGTGTACGCAATTTCTTACAATGCCCAGTGCTCATGATGGCTTCCTGGGGCACGCAATAAAACATCAATTCTTTACTCAACGGGTTCCTCCGAAGTCACTCGGGTACACGGTGCTAGGGACCGCAGATTCTACCCGTCAGAGGGGGTTCGGGCAAGCCGATAAGCGGTAGGGTTTATTATTAAAAGCGTTGTATACAGCCAACAGTGTTGTTTTTTATTGTTAAATCTGGCGACTTGCCTTCAAAGGAGTGAGTAAGCGCTGTCGTTCCCGCTTCAGTTTGGCGCACCAGGTGGTCCGAAGGTCCAATTTGTCCGGTAACAGACCCAACCTGCGGCGAAACTGACAGAAGCCCTCATACGCGGCGAGCAGGTCGCGCTCCTCGCGCAACAACATCTCAAGCATGATCGCGTCGTCGAGCAGTCCAATCACCGGCAAGCCGTCCGGAATCATGTCATCCGGGTCGCTGAAGTAAACCAGCGCACTCAATACCTCGGTGCGCAGCGCCGGCGGCAACGCCCACTCCTCGTCCTCAAGCATCGCAATCAGGCGTTGCACCTGATTGATGCGGTCGCGGACATAAAGCGGCGCTGCCGCAAGCGGCATCCGATCCAACGAATGCTTCGCACAGTCAATCAACTCGCCCTCGTCCGCCGAGCGCACCGCGTCGCGCGCCCTCGCCAGCGCCTCTTGAAAGCGCTCTACATCGGCCGGCTCGAGTTCGAACGTGATTTTCATTGCGGGCAGGCGAACGCGTCGGCGGGTACGCGCCACGCGCGCACTTCCGTGGTGACCTGGCCGAATTGCACGCGTGGGTCCCCGTTCGCGAGCTCGCGGGCCGCCGCCGCGGACTCCGCACACAACAACAGCAGGCTGCTTGGCTCCGTCGCGCCGTCGTCGAGCACACCGCCGGCGACGGCCTTGCCCTCCGCGCGCAGTTTCATCGCGTATTGCGCCTGCAGGGTGTCGAGCAGTCGCAAGGCGTCGTCACTGAGCACCGGGCCTGACTCGGTGCGGCTCTGCGTGACGACGTAAACGGTTTGCCAGTCCGTCGGCAACGGCGCAGCACCAGCGAGGCCCGCGAGCAGGATCAAAAACGGCATTGTCTCCCCCTTTCTTATTGCCAGGGCGCGCGAATCTGCTGCAATTGCAGCTTAACTGCGCTCCATGGATCTCTTCCTGCTGGATGTTGCACCCAGTCGGCGAGCAACTCAACTGCGGAGAAATAATAGGCGCCCGGGATGCGCGGCCAGTTTGCGTACCCATCCGCACACAACACGCCGTCCGTACCGTTCAACTGCACGGTCAGCGGCCGTAGCTGATCGCGTTGCTCGGGGATTTCGTCCCGTTCGGCGTACCGCTGGATCTCGGCGATCATGACACCGGTCGCACGCCGCACTGCGCGCAGGTCCGCGCCGCCGGCCGCGCGTTCGTAGCGCCCGGCGACGACGCCGGCGTGCGCCGCCGGCGCAAAATCGATGGACTCGACCACAAGCATCGGCGGCGAATCGGCGTCGGCGGTCCCACGCATCGCGGTTAGCCGCCACGCGCCGTCCCAGAACGGACCGTAGGTGACGCGAAAGTCGATGTTCGCGGCGAGCGCACCACCGCACGAGAGTTCATCGGCGGTGACGGCGTCCTGGGCGAAAGCGGGCGTTGTCGTGCCCGCGATGAGTAGGGCGAGGACAACCGCGCGCCGGCTCATTCGACCGTCACGGATTTTGCGAGGTTTCGCGGTTTGTCGACATCGGTGCCTTTCAACACGGCGACGTGATACGCGAGCAGTTGCAACGGAATGGTATACAACACCGGCGCGACGAGCGGGTGCGCGTTCGGCAGGCGCAACACCACCGCTGCGTCGGTCTCGCTCATGTCGACCGTCTGGTCGGCGAACACGTACAGCACCCCTTTGCGCGCGCGCACTTCCTGCAGGTTCGCCTTCACCTTCTCGAGGAGCTCGTTGTTCGGTGCGACGGTGATCACGGGCATGTGCTCGTCGACCAGCGCGAGGGGGCCGTGCTTCAGTTCGCCGGCGGGGTAGGCCTCCGCGTGTATATAGCTGATTTCCTTGAGTTTTAACGCACCCTCGAGCGCGATCGGGTACGCGGGTCCGCGGCCGAGGTACAGCGCGTGCTGTTTGTCGATGAACCGCTCCGCGAGGTCGACAACGGCGTCGTTGAGCTCAAGCGCGGTCTCGACCTGGCGCGGCAAGCCCGCGAGCGCGCGCACCATCTCGCCCTCTGTCTCGTCGTCGAGTTTACCGGTGCGGCGTGCGAGCACGAGGGTCAGCAGCGCGAGCGCGACGAGTTGCGTCACGAACGCCTTGGTCGATGCGACGCCGATCTCCGGGCCGGCGCGCGTCATCAGTACCAATTCGGACTCGCGCACGAGCGAGCTCTCGGGCACGTTGCAGATTGCGAGCGTCGCCGCATAGCCGAGCGTCTTCGCGAGCCGCAGCGCTGCGAGCGTGTCTGCGGTCTCGCCCGACTGCGACAGCGTCACGAACAGCGTGCCCTCAGGAACGACCGGGCTGCGATAGCGGTATTCACTCGCGATCTCGACCGTGCACGGCAGTCCGGCAATCGACTCGATCGTGTAGCGCGCAACGAGCCCCGCGTGATAGCTCGTCCCGCACGCGATGATATGGACGCCACGAACTTTTGCGAACTTCTCGCCGGCTTTCACACCAAACGCATTCTCGAGCACGCGGTCGCGGCTGATTCGGTCTTCGAGCGTCTCGGCAATCGCGCGCGGCTGCTCGTGGATTTCCTTGAGCATGAAGTGCGAGTAGTCGCCGCGATCGGCGGAATCCGCGGTCATCTGGCTCTCGACCTCAGGCCGCTGCACGGGCTTGCCGTCGGCGTCGACAATCACGATGCTCTCGCGACGAATCTCGGCGACGTCCCCTTCTTCTAGGAAGATGAAACGCCGCGTGACGGGGAGGAGGGCGGCGATGTCGGACGCGACGAAGTTCTCGCCGATGCCGACGCCGATCACGACCGGGCAACCCATGCGCGCGACGACGACGCTGTCCGGATGCTCGCGGTCAACGACCGCAAGCGCGTACGCGCCGCGCAGGTCGCGCACCGTACGCTGGACCGCGGACAGCAGTCCCTCGCCGTTCAGGTAGCGATGGATCCGATGCACCACGACCTCGGTGTCGGTGTCGGACGTGAACTGGTAACCCCATTCCTTCTGCTCGCCGCGCAGCGGGTCATGGTTCTCGATGATGCCGTTGTGGACGAGGGCGATGCGGTCCGATGACAAGTGCGGGTGGGCGTTACGTTCTGTTGGCTCTCCATGCGTCGCCCAGCGGGTGTGCGCGATGCCTGCGTTGCCGCGCAACGGCTCGGCCTCAAGCCGGTTCGACAATTCAACCACGCGACCGACGGTCCGGTGCCGCTGCAGCGCGCCGTTGCCGACGACGGCGAGCCCCGCGGAGTCGTACCCGCGGTACTCGAGGCGGCGCAAGCCCTCCATCAGGATGGGGACAACGTCACGCTCGGCGACAGCTCCAACGATTCCACACATTACTTTTTCGGCCTTTTCCAGTCATTTAGCGTCACCTGCTTACCGCGGGCGAGCGTGAGTTTGCCGTCGGGCGCATCCTTGGTCACAACGGAACCGGCGCCTATCGTCGCGCCGTCGCCAATTTTAACCGGCGCGACGAGCGCCGAATTTGAACCGATGAACGCGTCCTTGCCGATGATCGTGCGATGCTTGTTCGCGCCGTCGTAGTTGCACGTGATGGTACCCGCGCCGACGTTTGCGCGCTCGCCGACCGAGGTATCGCCGACGTAACTCAGGTGCGGCACCTTTGCACCGTCGCCGAGCTCTGAATTCTTGATCTCGACGAAGTTGCCAACACGCGCGCCCTTGCCGATGACGGTACCGGGGCGGACGCGCGCAAACGGCCCCACGCGCGTGCCCGCGCCGACGATGCAGT
>CAYXYM010000106.1:0-6018 GCA_964469285.1 uncultured Gammaproteobacteria bacterium
GCCCAGTATGGCACGGTGCAGCATCACCGGGCGATGTTTCTGTCCGTCCTCGCCGACAGATTCGGCGTCGAGGCGCTCGGGCAGCACGAAATCGACCTGCAGCGTGCCGCATTGCCAGTCGCGGCCGATGGCGTCGCGCAGCACGAATTCGAGCTTCGGCCCGTAGAACGCGCCCTCGCCCGGGTTGAACTCGGTCTCGAGCCCGGCCGCCTGCGATGCCTCGATCAACGCGGCTTCGGCGCGGTCCCAGGTGGCATCGTCGCCGGCCCGGACCGGCGGCCGGTCCGCGTACTTGATGCGCACGTCGTCAAAGCCGAAATCGCGGTACACGGACTGCAAAAGCGCGCAGAACTCGGTGGTTTGTGCCGCGACCTGGTCCTCGGTGCAGAAGATGTGCGCGTCGTCCTGGGTGAACGCGCGCACGCGCATCAGCCCATGCATCGCCCCCGATGGCTCGTAGCGGTGGCAGACCCCGAATTCGGACAGCTTCATCGGCAGGTCACGGTAGCTTGTGACACCCTGCTTGTAGACCTGCACATGGCCAGGGCAGTTCATGGGTTTGATCGCGAGCTGCAGCGCTTCGTCCTCGCCGCTCGTCGCCACGAACATGTTCTGACGGAACTTCTCCCAATGGCCCGACTTCTCCCACAACGCACGGTCCATCAGCTGCGGGGTCCGGATCTCGTCGTAACCCGCGTCGTCCAGCCGGCGGCGCAGGTAGGCCTCGACCTCGCGCCACAAGCGCCAGCCCTTCGGGTGCCAGAATGCGCTGCCGACCGCCTCGTCCTGCATGTGGAACAGGTCGAGCTGGCGGCCGAGCTTGCGGTGGTCGCGCTTGTCGGCCTCTTCGAGCCGGTGCAGATACCCCTTCAGGTCTTTGTCGTTCGCCCACGCGGTGCCGTAAATACGCTGCAACATTGCGTTGTTTGAATCGCCGCGCCAGTACGCGCCCGCGACCTTCATCAACTTGAACGCGCCGAGCTTGCCGGTGCTCGGAACATGTGGGCCGCGGCACAGGTCGATGAAATCATCCTGGGCGTACAGCGAGATCGGCTCATCCGACGGAATCGACGCGATGATCTCGGCCTTGTATTCCTCGCCGATCGAGCGGAAATGCGCGACCGCCTCATCGCGCGGCATCTCGCTGCGCGTCACGGGCAGGTCCTGCTTCGCGAGCGCCTTCATACGCGCCTCGATCTTCTCGAGGTCGTCAGGCGTAAACGGCCGATCGAACGCGAAGTCGTAATAGAAACCGTCTTCGATGACCGGGCCGATGGTCACTTGCGCCGAGGGATACAGCTGCTTCACCGCGTGCGCGAGCAGGTGCGCGGTCGAATGGCGGATGACCTCGAGTCCGTCGGGGTCACGATTCGTGATGATGGCGAGCGGCGCATCGTCCTCGATGCGGTACGCGGTATCGACGACGCGGTCGCCGACACGGCCTGCGAGCGCGGCTTTCGCGAGGCCGGGGCCGATGTCGGCCGCGACGTCCGCGACGGTCACGGGATTCGGGAAAGACCGGGTGCTACCGTCAGGAAGGGTGATGACTGGCACTTCTGTCTCCTATGCGTGGCCTGTACGAGCGGCCTAACCGCGAACACACAACGAAAAAATGGTAGGCGCGAGTGGGATCGAACCACCGACCACTACCATGTCAAGGTAGTGCTCTACCACTGAGCTACGCGCCTGTCGCAGGGCCGGAATTCTACCGAAGCCCCCTTCCCGCGACAAGCTCGTCGAAATCAACACGTGTGTAAGGGGCGCCATCCGTGGCACCGCCGGAGATAGTGATACAGGCGACCGCGCGGCTGGACAATCTATCAATTTCCATAGATATTTTATTGTATGCGCCCGGAGCTGATGGATTTCCTGACTGCCGTACGCGACCCGCAGGCGGATGTGCAGACCGCGTATGGGCAATTGGTCGCGCTCGCGGCGAGCCTCGGTATCGAACATGTGAACCTCGCACTGGTGTCCAGCGACGCCGATGGGCCACCCATCTCGCACATGTGGTCGACGATGCCGTCAGCTTGGATCGATGAATACTTCGAGTGTGGGATGAGCCAACACGACTACGCCGTACGGGGGCTGCTGGATTCCCCGGACTGGCCTGGGTTCAGCCGTATCGAATGGGATGCCAGGTCCGTGTTGCGTAGCGGTCGCCCGCCGGCTGAGACGCGTCAAGTGCTGGCCGGATCCGCCGATGCGGGCATGGGTCAGGCACTCGCCTTCGGAATCGACCTCTCCGAATCCTCGCTCGATGCCGCAACCAGTTTCGGCTGCGCGATTGGCGTGCAGGCACACCGGGGACGCGATTCGTTCTTCGAGCATGTTCGGGGCATCGAGGATTTGATGGTCACCGCCTGCTTCGCAATGTTGCCTTTGCTGTCTCGGTATCAGCGTCGGCACCGCCTCGGTGTGCACGCACTCTCCAGACGGGAACGCGAGGTCCTGCAGTTTCTGGCTGCCGGCTTGCGGCCGGACGCAATCGCGGACCGCTTGCGCATCGCGCGGGTGACCGTGGACCTCCACATCACACGCGCTCGCCGCAAGCTCCAAGCACGGACGCCGGCCGAAGCCGTTGCGACCGCCATTCGCTCAGGCCTGGTCGACTAATACTCGGCGTATCTCGTCCCGGACTCGAGCAGCGTCCTCGAACTCGAGGTCGCGCGCATGCTTCTGCATTTTCGCCTCGAGCTTTTTCAACGCGGCGCCGAGCTGCTTCGGACTCATCGACGCGTAGGGGTTCGTCGGCTCGGCAACCTTGCGGCCCTTGCCGCGGTGGTGCACCGCGGCGCGCGCGCCTTCCATGATGTCCGCGACCGATTTCGTGATGCCGATCGGCGTGACGCCGTGCTCGGCGTTGAACTCGAGCTGCTTCACTCGACGGCGGTCGGTCTCGGCGATCGCGCGCTCCATCGAGCCGGTGATGCGGTCGCCGTACAGAATCGCTTTGCCGTTCAGATTGCGTGCCGCGCGGCCGATGGTCTGGATCAACGAGCCCTCGGACCGAAGGAAGCCCTCCTTGTCCGCATCGAGAATCGCGACGAGCGATACCTCGGGCATGTCGAGCCCCTCGCGCAATAGGTTGATGCCGACCAGCACATCAAACTCGCCAAGCCTGAGGTCGCGGATGATTTCGCTACGCTCGACCGTATCAATGTCCGAGTGCAGGTAGCGAACCTGGACCCCGTTCTCGTGCATGTATTCGGTGAGGTCCTCGGCCATGCGTTTCGTGAGCGTCGTCACGAGCACGCGATCGCCGACGGCCACGCGCGCTCGAATCTCGCCCAGCAGGTCGTCAACCTGGCTGCGCGCCGGGCGGACCTCGACCGCTGGATCCACGAGCCCGGTCGGTCGCACCACCTGCTCCACGATCTGGCCCGAGCGCTCGCGCTCGTAGGCGCGCGGGGTCGCGGACACAAAGATCGTCTGCGGCGCGGATTTCTCGAATTCATCGAATCGGAGCGGCCGGTTGTCGAGCGCGGATGGCAGCCGGAATCCGTACTCAACGAGCGTCTCTTTGCGTGAGCGATCGCCTTTATACATCGCGCCGAGCTGCGGAATCGTCACGTGGCTCTCGTCGATGACCAGCAGCCCATGCGCGGGCAGGTAGTCGAACAGCGTCGGCGGCGGCTCGCCGGCTTGGCGGCCCGACAGATGCCGTGAGTAATTCTCGATGCCGGAGCAATAGCCGAGCTCCAGAATCATCTCGATGTCGAAGCGCGTGCGTTGCTCGAGCCGCTGCGCCTCGACGAGCTTGTCGGCTTTACGCAATACCTCAAGCCGGTCGCGCAGTTCGTCCTTGATGAGGTCGACCGCCTCAATCAGCTTGTGGCGCGGCGTGACGTAATGGCTTTTCGGATACACGGTGTAGCGCGGGAGTTTGCGCAGGACTTCGCCCGTGAGGGGGTCGAACAGCGAGAGGTTCTCGATTTCATCGTCGAACAATTCAACGCGCAGCGCCTCGTGGTCGGATTCCGCCGGAAAGATATCGAGCACGTCGCCGCGCACACGGTAGGTCGCGCGCTGCAGTTCGATTTCGTTGCGCGTGTACTGCAGCTCCGCGAGGCGTCTCAGGAGATCGCGCTGATTAATCTTATCGCCGCGGTCGAGGTGCAGGCGCATCTTCAAGTACGAGTCGGGGTCGCCGAGGCCGTATATCGCGGACACGGTCGCGACGATGATCGCGTCGGGGCGCGTGAGCAGCGCCTTCGTCGCGGACAGGCGCATCTGCTCGATATGCTCGTTAATCGACGCGTCCTTCTCGATAAACGTGTCCGATGAGGGTACGTACGCTTCCGGTTGGTAGTAGTCGTAGTACGAGACGAAGTACTCGACTGCGCTCTTCGGAAAAAATTCGCGGAACTCGCCGTACAGCTGCGCGGCGAGCGTCTTGTTCGGAGCGAGGACCAGCGTAGGGCGTTGTACCGATTGGATGACGTTCGCAATCGTAAATGTCTTGCCGGAACCGGTTACACCGAGCAGCGTTTGCTGCGCGAGTCCATCGCCGAGTCCATCGAGCAGGCGCGCGATTGCCTCCGGCTGGTCGCCGGCGGGTTTGAAACCCGAAACCAATTCGAATTGATCGCTCATCAGTTAGACTATTCAGCCATGGACATTCGCCTGGCCGAGCGCGTCAAGCGCATCAAACCGTCACCTACCCTCGCCGTGACCGCGCGCGCGGCCGAACTGCGCGCAGCCGGCCAGGATGTCATCGGACTCGGCGCCGGTGAGCCCGATTTCGACACGCCGCAGCACGTAAAGCAGGCAGCAATCGATGCGCTGGCGGCCGGCGACACGAAGTACACGGCGGTGGACGGAACGCCCGCGCTGAAACAAGCCATTATAAAGAAGTTCCGCCGCGATAACGGCCTTGAGTACACGCCGGATCAGGTCATCGTGTCGTGCGGTGGCAAACAGAGCTTTTTCAATCTGTGCGCTGCCCTGCTCGACACCGGCGACGAAGTCGTCATCCCTGCGCCGTACTGGGTTTCGTACCCCGACATCGTGCTCTTGAACGACGGCACGCCCGTGATCGTTGACGCCGGCATCGAACAGGGCTTCAAAATCACCCCCGCGCAACTCGACGCGGCGATTACGGCCAAAACGCGCCTGGTCGTGCTCAACAGTCCGTCGAATCCGACCGGCGTCGCGTACCGGCGCGCGGAACTCGTGGCACTCGGAGAGGTACTGCGCAAACATCCGCGCGTGCTCATCGCGACCGACGATATGTATGAGCATATTTTGTGGGCGGACGAGCCGTTCTCGAACATCGCGATGGCGTGCCCGGATCTCGTCGAACGCACCATCGTACTGAATGGCGTGTCGAAGGCTTATGCGATGACCGGTTGGCGCATCGGCTACGCAGCGGGCCCGAAGCCGTTGATACGCGCAATGACGAAAGTCCAGTCGCAGAGCACCTCGAACCCAACCTCCATCTCGCAGGCCGCGGCCGTCGCGGCACTCGATGGCGACCAGCACTGTATCGCGGAGATGAACGCGGCGTTCCAACAGCGCCACGCGTCAGTACTCGAAAAGCTCGAGGCAATTTCCGGTGTCCACTGCCAGCCTGCGGACGGCACGTTCTATCTGCTCCCCGACTGCCGCACTTTCATCGCGGCCCGCGACGACATTGCCGATGACGTCGCGCTCGCCGAAATGCTGCTCGGCGCAGGCGTCGCCCTGGTACCCGGCTCCGCATTCGGTGCGCCGGGATACCTTCGGCTGAGTTTTGCGACATCCAACAAGCTTCTCGACGAAGCGCTGGTCAGAATGACGCGGGCGATGTCATAACGCGGTTGACCCTGTCAGGGCCGGCCGATACCATATGCCGCCTTTCACGATTCCCCGGTAGCTCAGTCGGTAGAGCGGGTGACTGTTAATCACTAGGTCGGCGGTTCGAGCCCGTCCCGGGGAGCCATTAGAAGCGTCGGAAGGGGTATCATCGCCCCATGGTCCGCGACCTCATCCAGACCTATCCCGAGTTGGCCGCCGGACTGGTGCTGGTGCTCGGCG
>CAYXYM010000107.1:0-5046 GCA_964469285.1 uncultured Gammaproteobacteria bacterium
CATCTCGCGGCACAGGCCGGGGTTCGCTACTCCCTGACCCACCCGCATGCGTACATCGACGCGAACCTTGTCGGCTTCACAAACATTCTTGAAGGCTGCCGCCACCACGGCGTCGAGCATCTGCTGTACGCATCGTCGAGCTCCGTTTACGGCAACAACAAAAAACTGCCGTTTTCGGAAAAGGACAACGTCGACCACCCAATCAGCCTGTACGCCGCGACGAAGAAGGCGAATGAGTTGATGGCGCATGCCTACTCGCACCTGTATGGCCTGCCGGTCACCGGCCTGCGTTTCTTCACGGTATACGGCCCATGGGGCCGGCCGGACATGTCGCCCATTTTATTCACTAAGGCGATTTTCGCGGGTCAGCCAATTCAATTATTCAACCAGGGCGATATGCAACGGGATTTCACTTATATCGACGACATCGTCGAGGGTGTCGCCAAGCTCATCGGCGCACCGCCCGAGAGCTCGCCGCCGTATGAGCTATTCAACATCGGCAGTAATAGCCCGGTTCCGCTACTCGATTTCATCTCGACGCTTGAAGACTTGCTCGGTGTTGAGGCTAAACGCGAATTGTTGCCGATGCAGCCCGGCGACGTACCCGTGACCTTTGCGGACATCGATGCGCTCGCGGCAAGGGTTGGGTTCTCGCCAATTACACCCCTGCGCGACGGATTGTCCCGTTTTGTCGCGTGGTACCGCGACTATTACAAGGTTTAGCTGGGGCTTATTCAGTAGTTTTCCGAAGTTTCAGCACGTATCGGACTCTCTACAGTGGAATCCATGAGTGCGACAGCGGTACCAATTCGAGCAGTTGAGCCGGTCCCCATTTTCGATCCAGCGAATGCGCGCGTTGGCGTCATTGGCCTTGGTTATGTTGGGCTGCCTCTGGCGATTGAGTTCGGGCGTCATTTCCCCACAATCGGATTCGACATCAATGAAGCTCGGGTGAGCGAAATTGAAGCGCGCCGTGACCGGACCGGAGAGGTGACCGTCGACGAATTCGCTGCAGCAGAAAAATTCTCCTGCAGTTTGAAGTCCTCTGCACTACAGGGTTGCAACTTCTACATCGTGACTGTTCCGACGCCGATTGATGAGTTCAAAAATCCCGATTTGCGCGCAATGATTGCCGCGAGCCATATGGTTGGACCGTTGCTGAATGCAGGCGACGTCGTCGTGTACGAGTCGACTGTGTATCCCGGCGTGACCGAGGATGTCTGCGCGCCGATTCTGGCCAAGCTTTCCGGCCTCGAGCTCAACCAGGGCTTTTTCGTTGGTTATAGCCCCGAACGCATCAATCCGGGCGATCGTGAGCGCCGCGTCGCGGCCATTACGAAGGTGACCTCTGGCTCGACGCCTGCGGCCGCCGAATACATCGACAAAGTGTACGGTCGCGTGATTCGCGCCGGTACGTTCCGTGCGAAGTCGATTCGGGTCGCGGAGGCCGCGAAAGTCATCGAGAACACGCAGCGCGACGTAAACATCGCGCTGGTCAACGAGTTTGCAGAACTGTTCCATCGGCTCGGTTTTGATTATTCGGATGTGCTCGCGGCCGCGCGCACGAAATGGAACTTTCTGCCGTTCGAGCCGGGTCTCGTAGGTGGGCATTGCATCGGGGTTGACCCATATTACCTGTCGCACAAGGCCCGTGAGGTCGACTTCCACCCGCAGCTGATTGACGCGGCACGGCGCATCAACGACCGAATGGGTCGCTATGTGGGTCAGCGGATCGTGAAACAGATGCTCGCGAACGGCACGCAGGTGCTTGGCAGCCGCGCGCTGGTGCTTGGCTTCACATTCAAGGAAGACTGCCCCGATATCCGCAATGCGAAAGCAGTTGATGTGGTGCGCGAGCTCGTCGAGTTCGGGGTCAAGGTCGACGTGTATGACCCGATTGCGGACGCAGCCGAGTGCGAGAGCGAGTATGGCGTCCGCAGCGATGCCAACTACTCGAAGGGTGACTACGACGCGGTCATTGTCGCGGTGAGGCATAAGGAGTTCCGGGAAATGGGCGGGAAGGCCGTGGCTAAGCTGTTGGCCAAGGGTGGGCTTGTCTTTGACCTGAAGAACACCTTCCCGGAGCTAACGGACGCCCTAAGGCTCTGAATCGCGGCGCAAAGGCGCCGCTCCCACAATTGATATAAAGGTTCCGTTATACTCGGCGGCATGAGCTTGAAGCTGCCCGAGTTGAATGCTGTCCTGGGTGCGTTGTCGGACCCGGTCCGGGTGCGCCTGGTGGCGTTGTGTGCCCCCGGCGAACTCACCGTGAAAGAACTCACCGCCGCGACCGGCATGAGCCAGCCGCGCATTTCCCGCCATCTCAAAATCCTAGTCAAGGCAGACATACTGCGCCGCTTCCGCGACCAGCACTGGGTCTATTACCGCCTGCGCCAAGACGGCGACGCTGCGGCGCTCGCACGCCAGGCGCTCGCGCGGCTCGCGGCAATCGATTCGGACGTTCGCGCCGACGCGCGCCGCCTCGATACAGTGCTTGCAGCCCGCGCGCGCGAAGCTCGCGCGGCGGCGGGCGGCGACAGCGACGAAGTGCTGCACCCGGCCGCTTGGGCGCTCGTCGAACAGGCAATCCGTGACGCCGGGCGGCAGGCGCTAGGCCCCGAAGGGCTTGGCAATCTGCTCGACATCGGCACGGGCGCCGGTCGTGTATTGCGTGCGCTCGGTCCCGACGCGAAGAAGGGCACCGGCATCGACGCGTCGCACCCGATGCGCCTCGCCGCGCGCACCGCGCTGCACGACGCCGGCCTCAGCCATTGCAGCGTGCGCGACGCGGACATGTATGCGCTGCCGTTCAAGGATGCGTCGTACGACACTGTCAGCATTGGTCGAGTCCTGTCGGGCGCGAAGGAGCCGTGGGCGGCGCTCGCCGAGGCCGCGCGCGTGCTTAAGCCGAAAGGCCACTTACTCGTCTTCGATGTACTTCCCGACGGGATTCCGGTTGATGCGTGGTGCCAGTCGTTGCAAGGCTGGCTCACGACGGCAGGCGTCACGCCGGTCGTCCAGCAGCGCCTTGCGCTGCCCGGCAGCACCGCGATCCTTGCGCTCGCGAGGCGCGCATGAGCGCGGCGCCGGTTCGCGTCTCGTTCGAGTTCTTCCCGCCGAAGACCGAGAAAATGGAACAGACGCTGTGGAACTCGATCGAGCGCCTCAAGTCGCTCGAACCGTCGTTTGTGTCGGTAACCTACGGCGCCGACGGTTCGACGCGCGACCGCACGCACCGCGTGGTCACACGCGTTCTCGACGAGACCCCGCTGAACGCTGTGCCGCACCTGACCTGCGTCGGTGCCTCGCGCGCAGAGATTCGCGACATCGCGCAACGGTATTGGGATGCCGGCGTGCGTCAAATTGTCGCGCTGCGCGGCGATGCGCCACAGGACGGCGGCAGCTACCAGCCGCACCCTGATGGCTACGCGTACGCAGCGGACCTCGTCGCTGGGTTACGAGAGGTCGCGGACTTCCAAGTCGCGGTCGCGGCGTACCCGGAGACGCACCCGGAAGCGCCGTCGGCCGAGTTCGACCTCGACAACCTGAAGCGCAAGGTCGACGCGGGTGCATCGCGCGCAATCACACAGTTCTTTTTCGACTCTGAAGTGTTTCTCCGCTTTCGCGACCGCGCCGCCGCCGCCGGTATCGGTGTCCCGATCGTACCCGGCATCCTGCCCATCACGAATTTCCCGCAGCTATTGAAGTTCGCTGCGATGTGCGGTGCGTCCGTGCCTGCGCAACTGCACGAGCGATTCCACGGCCTCGAGGATGACCTTGGCACGCGCCAGCTGATCGCGGCCGCGGTCGCCATCGAGCAGGTCGAAGCGCTGCGCCGCGCCGGCGTCTCTGATTTCCACTTCTACACGCTGAACCGCGCCGAACTCACGTACGCGATCTGCCATCACCTAGGGCTGCGACCGGCATGAATCGCATCGAATGGCTGAAGGCCGAGCTCGGCCGCCGCATCCTTTGCCTCGACGGCGCGATGGGGACGATGATTCAGCGCCACCGGCTGGTCGAAGCCGACTATCGCGGTACGCGCTTCGCGGACTGGGCCTCGGACCTTCGGGGCAACAACGATCTCCTGACGCTCACGCAGCCACAAATTATTGGGGACATCCATCGCGGCTTCCTGCACGCGGGCTGCGACATCATCGAGACGAACACCTTTAATTCGAACGCGCCGTCGATGGCCGACTACGGCATGGAGTCGCTGGTCGCCGAGTTGAACCTCGAGGGCGCGCGCATTGCGCGCGGCGTTGCCGACGAGTTCACCGAACGCGATGGTCGGCCGCGCCTCGTCGCCGGTGTACTCGGCCCGACGAACCGCACCGCGTCCCTCTCCCCGGACGTGAACGACCCGGGCTTTCGCAATACGGACTTCGATGCACTCGTCGCGACCTACCGCGAGGCGGCGCGCGCGCTGATCGAGGGAGGCGCCGACTTCCTGATGGTCGAAACTGTGTTTGACACTCTCAACGCAAAGGCTGCGCTGTTCGCGATCCTCGAGCTCGACGCGCCGATTATGGTGTCGGGAACGATTACCGACGCGTCGGGTCGCACGCTCTCGGGCCAGACCACCGAGGCGTTCTGGCACTCTGTAATGCACGCGCAGCCGCTTGTCGTCGGCCTGAACTGCGCGCTCGGCGCGCGTGAGATGCGTGCGTACGTCAAAGAACTCGCGCGCGCCGCCGACACGCATGTGTCTGCGCACCCGAATGCCGGATTGCCGAACGCGTTTGGCGAATACAACGATACGCCGGCACACATGGCGGCGGTCGTGCGCGATTTCGCGGAATCGGGGCTCGTGAACATCGTCGGCGGCTGCTGTGGCACGACGCCCGAGCACATTCGCGAGATCATCGAGGCGGTCGCGGACTTGCCGCCACGCACGATCCCGACGCCGCGGCGCGCGTGCCGGTTGTCCGGGCTCGAACCGCTTGTCATCGACGAACACAGCCTGTTCGTGAACGTCGGTGAGCGGACCAACGTCACTGGCTCGGCGAAGTTCCGCAAGCTGATCGAGTCCAACGACTACGCGAT
>CAYXYM010000108.1:0-9213 GCA_964469285.1 uncultured Gammaproteobacteria bacterium
TCATTCGGGAAAAACTTCAGCTTTACCGCGTAGGTCATGAAGATCCCACCGAGCACCAGCGCGGCGCCGAGATACAGGTAACCGCTCATCCCCGCGAGCCACGGCAAGACCGACACCAGAACGAGCAATATCGTGTACAGCAACGTCTGCAGCGCCGTGAACGCGATGCCGTGTGTGACCGGCAGCATCGGGATTTCAGCTTCTGCATAGTCGTCGGCGCGATGAATCGCAAGCGCCCAGAAATGCGGCGGCGTCCAAACAAACACGATCAGGAACAACAACAGCGCATGCGGGTCGAGCGTGCCAGTGATCGCGGTCCAGCCAAGCACCGGCGGCGCAGCGCCCGCCGCACCGCCGATTACGATGTTCTGCGGTGTCGCGCGCTTGAGGTACATGGTGTAGATAACCGCGTAGCCAATCAGCGAGAACAGCGTCAACACCGCGGTGAGTATATTCACGAGCGCGGCCAGGATGATCATCGACACGCAGCCGAGCGCGAGCGCAAATACGAGCACCTGCGATGGCTCGAGGTGCCCAGTGGGTAGAGGACGCTGGTGCGTGCGCGCCATTTTTGCGTCGATCTGCCGGTCGACGAGGTGGTTGATCGCCGCGGCCGAGCCGGCGGCGAGACCGATGCCAAGCGTGCCCCAGATAAACGCATCCCACGGCGGCATGCCCGGCACGGCAAGCAGCATGCCGACGACCGCAGTAAACATGATCAGCGCGACGACGCGCGGCTTGGTCAGCTCAAAATAGTCGGCGAGGCGATTCATCGTGCAGCGTGGTTCAGCGCGACGAGCGAGAGCAGCAACAGCGCCGCGCCCGCGTTATGCGCGACGGCAACGGCGAGCGGAAACCCGAGCACGACTGTGAAAATCCCGAGCGACACCTGCAGCAGCAGCGCAACGCCGATGACTGCGCCGAGTCGGCGTAGGGTGCGCTCGCGGCCGGCAATCAGCAGCGCGATCGAGAGCGCAGCGACGAAGATGAAGGTGATGACAGCGCCGATGCGATGTGTCATGTGAATCGCGGTGCGCGCGTCGAGGCCGAGCACCCCACCCTCGTAGTTCGTGCCAAGTCCGCGCCAGATGACGAAGCCCTCGTCGAAATCCATGTCCGGCCACCACTCGGTCTGGCAGGTCGGAAAATCGGGACAAGCGACGGCCGCATAATTCGCGCTGGTCCAGCCGCCGAGTGCGATTTGAACCGCGACAATGACGAGCGCAGCGGCCGCGACCTTGCGCAGGCCGGGGGGTGCGGGCAACGCCGTGCGTAAGTGACCACCCGCTCGCAACAGCAGCAGCCAGATCAGCGCGAGCACCGTGAGCCCGCCGAGCAGGTGCGCCATCACGACGACCGGCTTGAGTAGCAGCGTGACGGTCCACATGCCGAGCAAGGCCTGAAACACGATGACCGCGGCAATCGCGACTGGCAGCTTGAACGGATGGCCCGGTTCACGGCGCCGCCGGAACGCAATCACCGTGAACGCGAACACCAGCAGCCCGAGGATGCCGGCGGCATAGCGGTGGATCATTTCGCGCCAGGCCTTGCCTGCGTCCACTGCGTGCTCGGGGACGGTGAGCGCGCCGTAGCAGCCCGGCCAATCCGGGCAGCCGAGCCCCGCATCCGTGAGGCGCACCCACGCGCCGAGCACGACGACGACGAGCGTCAGCGCGAATGCGCCCAGCACAAGCCTGTAGAACGCGCGGCTCGGCATCAGCCGACCCTCGAAATGCGCAGCAGGCGCTTCAGGTCATCGTGCAGCGCCTCCGGCGGCGCGTCGGCGGTGTAGCGCATCATAAGGTTGCCGAGCGGGTCGACGAGGAACACCTGACCCACCGGCGCCTCGCCGTCAATCGAGAAGCGCGCGAGTAGCGCATCATCCGCGCGCGCCATCAGCATGTCGGCGTGTTCGCGCGCAAAGAATGCCGGGTCGGCGACCGCGTCAGCGTCCGTGAGCAGGTAAACACGCTGGATGCGCGATGCATCGCGTCCGAGCCGTGTGTGGACCTGGCGCGCCTCCCACAGCGTTTCCTCACACAGATCATCGCAGTTCGCCGTGCCGACGTACACACTCGCCCAACGGCCGTGCAACGCCTCGTCGGTGAGCGCGTGGCCGTCCGCAACACCTGCGAGCTCGAAATCACCGAGCGGCCTCGCAGGCCGGATCAGCGTGCCGTGCGATACGACTTCGGCGTCGGGGACGTCCTCGACGCTCGAATACATCCACCACGCCGCAGCGAGCGGCAGGATAAAGATTGCCGCAAGCGCGACGAGCATCAAGCGACCGCGCCGTGGCGGATTTACGTCATTCATTGCGTCGTTTCCTGAATCCAAGCACCAATGCAATCACGACCAGCGCGGCCGCGAGCGAAAACCACTGTACCGCGTAGCCGACATGGCGTTCGGCCGACATGCCCGCCGGCGCCCATTCGCGCACGTATCCGTCAGCCGCTTCCGGTGCGAGCAGCACGAGCGCGTCCGGGATTTCGCGGCCCCACGTCTCCGCGAGCGCCGCTGCGTCCGGCCATACCAGCCGACGCGGCCACGTCGTGTCTTGCGTCGCAACGCCGCCAAGCCGCAATCCCGGGCTCGGCAACGGCGCGCGGAGACCCATCACCTCCCGCGCGTTGTCATTGACCGAAACGTCGGGTAAGCGGTCACGGTCGTTGCCTGCATCAATCCAGCCGCGGTCGACCACGATCCACTCACCGTTGGCGAGTTCAAAGGGCGTCCAAACACGGTAGCCGACGCGGCCCTCGTGGACCTGCGCGTCCAGCAGCACCTGGCGGTCCGGCAGATAGCGGCCGGCGGCGACAATCGGGATGTGGCGCGGAAGTTCGAGGAGGTCCGTCGTGTCCGACACGCCCCTCGGTTGCGCGGCAACCCCCGCGTCGTAACCGGCGGCGAGCTCGCGTTTCTGTGCGGCACGATCGAGTTGCCAGAACCCCAACCAAAGGAGCAGTGCGAGTACCGGCAGGCCCAACAGCAGTGGCGTTATAATTCGCGACATGATTCAGATACTCATCATCGCGATTCTTGCCGTCATCGTCTTCAGCCTCGGGTCGGCGATGGTTTATCTCGTCCGTGAACCGCGCGGTTCGATGAAAACCGTACGCGCGCTGACCTGGCGTATCGGGCTGTCGATTGGCCTGTTCGTACTGCTGATGCTCGCGTTTGCGACCGGTCTCATCGAGCCGCACGGAATCGCGGGCTGACGGCTACAACCAGTAGACGAACACAAAGAGCCCGAGCCACACCACGTCGACGAAGTGCCAGTACCACGCAACCGCTTCGAAGCCGAAATGGTTGTCCGGAGAGAAGTGCCCTTTCATCGCACGCAGCAGGATCACGGTCAACATGATCGCGCCGAGCGTGACGTGCATGCCGTGGAAGCCGGTCAGCATGAAGAACGTCGAACCATAGATGCCGGTCGACAGCTTCAGGTTCAGGTCCTGATAGGCGTGCACGTACTCGTAGGCTTGCAAGCCGACGAACAGGAAGCCAAGTATTACCGTCGCGGCAAGACCGAGCACGAGCTTCAGTCGGTTGCCCTGCAACAGTCCCCAGTGCGCGATGGTCACCGTGACGCCCGACGACAGCAGGATCAGCGTGTTGATCGCAGGGAGCCCCCACGCTGCCATCGCCTGGAATGCGCCGCCAACTTGCTCCGGACCGCCCGTCGGCCACGCCACTTCGAACTGCGGCCACAGCATAAACTGCGTGAAGAAATTGTTGCCCTCCCCGCCGAGCCACGGCACCGCCAATACGCGCGCGTAAAACAGCGCGCCGAAGAACGCGGCGAAGAACATCACTTCCGAGAAAATGAACCAACTCATGCCCTGACGGAACGAACGGTCAACCTGCGCGTTGAACCGGCCTGTAATGCTCTCGCCAATGACGTCTGCAAACCAGCCGAACAGCATCACAATCACAAGCGTCGCGCCGGCCAGCGACAGGATGCCCGGGAAACTCCACAGCCGCATCGGTTCGGCGGGTAATCCGCTCATGTTGATTGCGAGCCCGACGAACAGCATGAACAAACCGACCGAGCCGACAATCGGCCAAGGCGCGGAATGGGGGACGTAGTAGCCGCCAGCGGGTGCCGACATGGTCTTATCCTCTCGCATCAAAGAACGTGTAGCCGAGCGTCACGGTCGTCACTTCAGGCGGTAGCTCAGGGTCCACGATGAAGGTAACCGGCATGTCCTTCAGCTCATTGCCCGCAAATTCCTGGCGGGAGAAGCAGAAGCACTCGGTCTTCTGAAAATACTTCGCCGCGACACCTGGAGACACGCTCGGCACGGCCTGCCCGGCCATCGGCGCGTTGCGCAGATTCTCGGCGAGATAGCTGATCGTATACAGCTGGCCCGGATGCACCTCGATGCTGCGCTGCTTCGGGCTGAAATCCCACTCGCCGCTGTTTGCGACGCTCGAAACGAACTGCACCGTCACCGTGCGGCTCGTGTCCACTTCAACGACCGTCGACGCCTGCACCTGACCGGCGGTTTTGCCGCCGAAGCCCGTGATCTCGCAGAACACGTCGTACAGCGGCACGAGCAGGAAACCGAAGCCGAACATCGCGACGGCGACCACCACCAGCTGCGTGACGATTTTCCGAGTTTCGTTCATCGGGCGAAGTGGTTCATCAGAATGAATCCGAAATAAAATGCGACCGCGATTGCCGCGACGATGAGCGCCGTGCGGCGCGCCGCAGCGCGGCGCTCCTGCAACCGGTGTTCATCGTCGGCCGTCATCAACGGACCTCGGGCGGCGTACTGAACGTGTGGTACGGGGGTGGCGACGGCAAAGTCCACTCGAGACCCTCCGCGCCCTCCCACACACGCGCGGTGGCTTTCTCACCGCCGCGCACGCAGGCGATGATGACGCCGAGGAAAATAAGCTGCGTCGCGCCGAAACCGAAGGCGCCGATCGACGACATCATGTTGAAGTCCGCGAACTGCAACGCGTAATCCGGGATTCGGCGCGGCATGCCGGCGAGGCCCAGGAAGTGCTGCGGGAAGAACGTGATGTTCACAAAAATCGTGGACAGCCAGAAATGCGTCTTGCCCCAGAACTCGTTGTACATGTGGCCGGTCCATTTCGGCAGCCAGTAGTACACGCCCGCGATGATCGCAAAAATCGCGCCCGGCATCAGCACATAGTGGAAATGCGCGACGACGAAGTACGAGTCGTGGTACTGGAAGTCCGCCGGCACGATGGCGAGCATCAGGCCAGAAAGCCCACCAATCGTGAACTGGATCACGAACGCGATTGCAAACAGCATCGGAGCCTCGAACGTCATCGAGCCGCGCCACATCGTCGCGACCCAGTTGAAGACCTTAACGCCCGTCGGAACCGCAATCAGCATCGTCGCGAACATGAAGAAGAGCTGCCCGGACAACGGCATGCCCACGGTGAACATGTGATGTGCCCAGACAATGAACGACAGGAAGCCGATCGACGCCGTCGCATAGACCATCGCGTCGTAGCCGAACAGACGCTTGCGCGCGAACGTCGGGATGATTTGCGACACGATGCCGAACGCCGGCAGGATCAGGATGTACACCTCGGGGTGCCCAAAGAACCAGAAAATGTGCTGGAACAGGACCGGGTCACCACCGCCGGCCGCGTTGAAGAACGTCGTCCCAAAGTAGTTGTCGGTGAGCAGCATCGTGACGGCGCCCGCGAGCACCGGCATCACCGCGATGAGCAGGTACGCGGTGATGAGCCATGTCCACGCGAACAGCGGCATCTTCAACAGCGTCATGCCCGGCGCGCGCAGGTTCATGATCGTCGCGATGATGTTGATTGCGCCCATAATCGACGACAGGCCCATCAGGTGAACGGAGAAAATCAGGAACGGGAACGCGTCGCCGGTCTGGAAAATCAGCGGCGGGTACATCGTCCAGCCGCCTGCTGGCGCGCCGCCATCCATGAAGAACGTGCCTAACAGCATCGTAAACGCGAACGGCAGGATCCAGAACGACCAGTTGTTCATGCGCGGCAACGCCATGTCCGGCGCACCGACCATCATCGGGACCATCCAGTTCGCGAGCCCAACGAACGCGGGCATCACCGCGCCAAAGATCATCACGAGCGCGTGCATCGTCGTGAACGAATTGAACAGCTGCGGGTCGACGAACTGCAGGCCCGGCTGGAACAGTTCGGCGCGCACGACAATCGCGAACGCCCCGCCGATGAAAAACATCGCCAACGCGAACACGAGGTAAAGCGTGCCGATGTCCTTGTGGTTGGTCGTCGTGACCCACCGGCGCCAGAAACCAGTCGGCTTCTCGTCGTGGTGGTCGTGGTCGTGGATTGCCGTCGCAGTGCTGCTCATTTCATCTCCTCCGCTTACTGCTCACGCGCCGCGCCGACATCGCGCGGTTGCACTACGTCACCGGTCTCGTTGCCGAACGCATTACGCTCGTACGTGATCACTGCGGCGATATCAAGATCGTTAAGGGTCCGACCGAAGGCCGCCATCGCGGGATTAACGCGACTGCCATGCAGCACCATATTGATGTGCTCGGCAAGGCGCGCAGCGTCCGCGGACATGCTGGCGCCGGTCAGCGCCGGGAAGCCCATCGCCGGTAGCCCCTGCCCATTTGGCTGGTGGCATGCGGCGCACTGCGACAGGTAGACGCCTTCGCCGCGCTCCATCAACTCGGCCATCTCCCAGTCACGATCCGACGCGAGCGCCTCGGCTTCGCCGGCCTGCTCCTCGCGGCGCTCGGCGAGCCACGTGTCGTAATCGGCCTGCTCCATCGCGATGACGACAATCGGCATGAACGCGTGGTCGCGGCCACACAGTTCCGCGCACTGCCCGCGATAGGTTCCAGGCTCGTCGATTTTTGCCCAGATCTCGTTGATGTATCCCGGGATTGTGTCTTTCTTCACTGCGAGCTGCGGGACCCACCACGAGTGAATTACGTCGTTCGACGTGAGTAGGAAGCGGATTTTCTGCCCGACGGGTACGACGAGTGGGTTGTCAACGCTGAGCAGGTAGTTGTCGACCTGCGTGAGGTCGATGCCGGCATCCATCTGGCGCGCCTCATTCGAGTCTTGCGAGAGGTTCGAAAAGAAGCCAAAACCCTCGTCTATGTAATCGTAGCGCCATCGCCACTGGAAGCCGGTGATCTGGACGGTCATATCGGCGCGTGCCGTGTCTTCCATCTTAATCAGGGTCTTCGCCGCCGGCACGGCCATGCCGACCAGAATCAAGAACGGCACGACCGTCCACGCGATTTCGACGCGCAGATTGTCGTGGAAGTTGGCGGACTCGCGCTTGCCCTTGCGGTGATGAATCATCGACCAGATCATCACGCCGAACACGATGGCGCCGATGACCACGCAGATCCACAGGATCAGCATGTGCAGGTCGTAGACCTCGTGGCTGATCTCAGTGACGCCACGAGGCATGTTCAAACTCGATGGTGCAGCCGCCCATGCGGCGCCCGCGAAGCTGGCCAACAGGCCGAACAAGCTGCACGAAGCTTGCTTCAACGTGCGATAGGACATTCCTGAGTTGCTCCTAGGATGGTCGGCAAACAAACTCTGCGGATTTTAAGGTTTGGGCACAGTCTGCGCAAATCCGAGTGCCGTAAGGTCGAAGCGGTGCGCGTTGGATTCCGGGGTCGCGCTGGGTTCCCAAGGCAAAGTGGCGACGAGTGGCGCGGGCAGGCGCTCCGCCAAGGCGGCGATGTTCTGGTCCAGGCGGCGCATTTCAGGGTCGATGCAGTTCGCGACCCAGCCGGCGATTGCGAGGCCGGAGCTCGAAATCGCGGACGCAGTGAGCAGCGCGTGGTTCAGGCAACCAAGGCGCATGCCCACGACCAGGAGCACCGGCAGCTTCAGCGCGCGCGCAACATCCGCCATTGTGCGCTCGGGACCGATCGGGACCATCCAGCCGCCGGCGCCCTCGACGACCATCGCGTCGCAGCGCTCCGCAAGTTGCTTGAACGCACCCTCGATTACCGCGACGTCGATATCCACGTTGGCCTCTGCGGCCGCAAGGTGCGGTGCGACCGGCTCTTCGAACAGGTACGGATTCAGGAAGTCGTATTCGACCGGCTGCGCAGACGCCGCGGCGAGTGCGACCGCATCATCGTTCCGCGGCCCGTGGTTGGTCTCGACGACGCCCGCCGCAACCGGCTTCATCACGCCGACACCGTATCCGGCGCTGCGTAGCGCCACAACAAGCGATACCGCCGTATGCGTCTTGCCGACACCCGTATCGGTACCCGCGACGAAGACCCCTACGCTCATCGACCGCGCACCCGAATCGATTCGGCGCTGACCCGCGCTTCTGTGGGACCCGAAGACGCGATTGCCGTGCCCGCAGGCGGCGCGACGGCGTAGCCATACACCACCTCCCAAGTTGCCGGAAGCCCGCCATCGACGCGATGCTGCTCGTAGGCCGTGTCCATCGCGCGCAGGCGCCGCGGACCCGTCAGGCCACGCGGGCGGCCCGCGTTCACGTTGTGGGCGCCGATCGCCTTCAGGTCGCGCATCAACACCATGGTGTCCGGATAGGTCACCGTCATCCGTTCGGCATCCATCACGGGGTCACGAAAGCCGGCGCGCAGCAGCGCGTCGCCGATGTCGTGCATGTCCATAAACCGATTCACGTGCACGCGCTCGTCGACGGTCGCCCACGCATCGCGCAATTCCTTGAGTGTATCGGGGCCGAACGTCGTGAAAAGCAGTCGGCCACCCGGCTTCAGCACGCGCACGAACTCACGAAACACGGCGTCCGGTGGGCCGACCCATTGCAGCATCAGGTTCGAAAACACGAGATCCACGCTCGCGCTGCGAATCGGCAGGTGCGCAGCGTCCGCACACACCGCGTCGAGGCTGCGGAACCAGCGACGGCGACGGCGCGAGCGCGCGGCCATCGGCTCTGCGATGTCCAGCGCGATGACTTGCGAACGCCGGTATTGATCGGACAGCGCGGACGCACTGAGCCCGGTGCCGCTGCCCGCATCCAGCACGACGCCGGGTTCGACGCCAACCGAGCCAAGGCGCTCGGTCAGGCGTGCGAGGACCTCACGCTGTAGAACCGCCGCGGCGTCGTAGGTCTCCGCGGCGCGCGCGAATGAGCGGCGCACCGAATCGTGGCGAAGGTCGAATTCATCGCTCATGGATAAAGTCCGTCACGTGTTTCACGAACGCCTCGGGATCGTTCAGAAACGGTGCGTGCGCGGCGCC
>CAYXYM010000109.1:0-3828 GCA_964469285.1 uncultured Gammaproteobacteria bacterium
ACCGGAGCCCGAGCCCGAGCCCGAGCCCGAGCCCGAGCCCGAGCCCGAGCCCGAGCCGGAGCCTGAGCCCGAGCCCGAGCCCGAGCCGGAGCCGGAGCCTGAGCCTGAGCCTGAGCCTGAGCCGGAGCCGGAGCCGGAGCCGGAGCCGGAGCCGGAGCCCGAGCCGGAGCCCGAGCCGACCCCGGAGCCAACCCCGGAGCCGACGCCGGAACCGACCCCGGAACCGACCCCGGAACCGACGCCGGAACCGACCCCGGAACCGACCCCGGAACCGACGCCGGAACCGACGCCGGAACCGACCCCGGAACCGGAGCCCGAGCCTGAGCCCGAGCCCGAGCCCGAACCGGAGCCCGAACCGGAGCCGGAGCCGACGCCGACCCCGACCCCGACGCCGACCCCGACGCCGACCCCGCCGAGCAGTGGCGGTGGTAACGGCGGCCTGACCTGGTTGCTCGGTGTCGCCGTGATGTGGGCGCTGCGTCGCAAGGGCTATCCTATGTAGCATGCTACGGTCCCTGATGTTGATACTGACGCTGTCGCCGGCGGTGGTTTCCGCCGGCGACAGTGGCTTCTCAGGGACGGTCGCGATTGTGTCCACGGGTGTCGACCGACCTTACGCCGATACGCGCACCGATCACTCACTCGCACCGCTCGTGCTCGGTCGGTGGCGAAACGTTTACTTCGAGGGCAGCCGCGTGTCAGTCGGCTTGCACCAAGGCGACGGATGGTCACTCGCCGCACTCGCGCAGGCGCGATTGCACCAGTACACGGATAATCGTGATCGGTCGCTCGACGCCGGCGCGGTCATTACGGCGCCCATCGGGCGCGTCACGCTGCAAGCGGCCGCGATGCACGACGTCAGCGGCGCACACGGTGGTGGCGAGTACGAGTTGCGTGCGTTCACAACGTTGACGCGAGGCTTGTTGACGCTCGTACCGTCTGTCGCCTTACAACGACAGGATGACGACCTCGCCGGCTATTACTTTGGTGCGCCGGCGATGACAAATCGTCAGTATGAGGCGCTCGCGATTTTTGCCGTGAACGATGCGTGGGTGCTGGTCGGTTCGCTGCGTCATGTCGATCACGGCGCAGCCGGTATCGGCAACACGACAGCTTGGGCACTTGGCGTCGGGCGTCGTTTCTGAGTCCGTTCGGTAGGCCACGCACCAATCCTTGGGTATTCAGCTAAAATTGGAGCCATGAGCGACAACGAGCATCGACCAGACCACGGACTTGCCGTCGATGAGGCGCGACCGGCCACGAAGCGGCCGCCGTTGTACAAAGTCGTGTTACTGAACGACGACTACACGCCGATGGAATTCGTCGTCGAAGTGCTCGAGCGTTTCTTCCGCATGGATCGCGGCAAGGCGACGCAGATCATGTTGCACGTGCATACCCGCGGCAAGGGTGTTTGCGGATTGTTCACCTACGATATCGCGGAAACCAAGGTTGCGCTCGTCAACCAGTATTCGCGCGATCACCAACATCCATTGTTGTGCACGATGGAGGAGGCCTGACTTGTTGAGCCGTGAACTCGAGTTCTGTTTATCGCAGGCGTTCCGCGAAGCCCGCGAGCGCCGCCATGAGTTCATGACGGTCGAGCACTTGTTGCTCGCGCTGCTCGACACGCCGCAGATTACGGACCTCCTGCGCTCATGCGGCGCTGACATCACCGCGCTGCACAGCGAACTCCGCGCGTTCATTGACGAAGTGACCCCGACGCTCGGGGCTGACGAGGACGGTGACATCCAGCCGACGCTGGGTTTTCAACGCGTGCTACAACGCGCGGTGCATCACGTGCAGAACGCGGATAAGCGCGAGGTCACGCCACTGAACGTGCTGGTCGCAATCTTCGCCGAGAAGGAATCGCACGCGGTGTATCTGCTCGGGCGACAACACGTGACGCGGCTCGATGTTGTGAATTACATCTCGCACGGACTTGCACCACTCGAGGATGAGACCCCGCAGCCGCAGGCCGAGGCGGAGGATGACGATGACACCGGTCGATCGGGCACGCGTACCGCGCTCGAGGCATACGCGACAGATTTAAACGCGCGGGCGCGCGAGGGTAAAATCGACCCATTGATCGGCCGTGCGGCCGAGTTGCAACGCACCGTCGAAATTCTGTGCCGCCGTCGCAAGAACAATCCACTTTTCGTCGGTGAAGCCGGTGTCGGCAAGACCGCGCTCGCCGAGGGCCTTGCGCGGCGGATCGTGGACAAGGAGGTGCCGGAGCTGTTGTCCGACGCGACTGTCTACTCGCTGGATCTTGGCACGCTGATTGCGGGGACGAAGTATCGTGGCGATTTCGAGAAGCGACTGAAGGCCGTGCTCGCGGAACTGAAGCGGCAGCCGCATGCGGTGCTGTTCATCGACGAGATTCACACCATCATCGGTGCAGGCGCAGCGTCCGGTGGCGTGATGGACGCGTCGAACCTCATCAAGCCAATGCTCGCTAACGGTGAGCTGCGTTGTATCGGTTCGACGACCTACCAGGAGTACCGCGGCGTGTTTGAGAAGGACCGCGCGCTCGCGCGGCGTTTCCAGAAAATAGACGTCGTCGAGCCGACCGTCGAAGAGACCATCGACATTCTCAAAGGGCTGCGCACGCGCTTCGAGGAACACCATGGCGTCAAATATCCGGTAAAAGTACTGCGTGCGGCGACCGAACTGTCCGCGCGCCACATCACAGACCGCTTCCTTCCGGACAAAGCCATCGACGTCATCGACGAGGCCGGCGCGAGTATGCGCTTACGCCCAGAGAGCAAGAAACGCAAATCACTGTCGGTTGCCGACATCGAAGACGTGGTCGCGCGCATTGCGCGCATCCCCGCGCGCCAGGTGAACACATCCGACAAGGAAGTGCTGCGGACACTCGATCGCGACCTGAAGCTCGTAATCTACGGTCAGGATCCCGCGGTCGACACGCTCGTATCCGCAATCCGCATGGCGCGCTCGGGGCTCGGTAATCCAGACAAGCCAATCGGTTCATTCCTGTTCGCGGGCCCGACCGGCGTTGGTAAGACCGAGGTCACGCGCCAGCTATCCAAAGCGCTTGGGATCGAGTTACTGCGCTTCGACATGTCGGAGTACATGGAACGCCATACCGTGTCGCGGCTGATCGGTGCACCGCCGGGGTACGTCGGTTTTGATCAGGGCGGTCTGCTCACCGATGCTGTGCTCAAACACCCGCACGCAGTCGTCCTGCTCGACGAAATCGAGAAAGCGCATCCCGAGGTATTCAACATTTTGTTGCAGGTGATGGACCACGGCACGCTGACCGACAGCAACGGTCGCAAGGCCGATTTCCGCAACGTGATTATCGTGATGACCACGAACGCCGGTGCGCAGGACATGAGCCGCGCATCGATTGGGTTCACGCAGCAAGATCACGCGGCCGACGCGATTGAAGCGATTAAGCGCGGCTTCTCACCGGAGTTCCGCAATCGGCTCGACGCGGTGATCCAGTTCGGTCCGCTCGACGAGCGCACGATCGTTAGCGTCACCGAAAAGTTCCTCATCGAACTCGAGACCCAGCTCGCCGACAAGGGTGTAGAGATCGACGTCGACGACGACGCGCGCGCGTGGCTCGCCGAGCACGGCTACGACGCGAAGATGGGCGCGCGGCCGATGGCGCGCGTGATTCAGGAACACATCCGCCGGCCGCTCGCCGAGGAGCTCCTGTTCGGCAAGTTGGCGAAGGGCGGTCTGGTGCGCGTTGGCGCCGACGCGACGGGCCTCACGCTCGAGATCGAGTCGAACGTCGCCGAAGTTTGATGTGATTTATCGCGACGCCAAGAGCGTCGCTCCCACCTGATTCAGTCAAGC
>CAYXYM010000110.1:0-2560 GCA_964469285.1 uncultured Gammaproteobacteria bacterium
GAGTTCGCTGCCCGACGCGAGTCCGCCAAGACCAACGAGCGTGCCGATCAGCGCTGCGACTGGGAACATCTCCCAGGCTTGCTGCGGGATGGAGAGCAGCACGTACTCGAGCGCGTCGGTGAGGCCGTAATCACCGGTACCAATCCGACCCACCTCGCCGAGAAAGCTGAAGAATGCGGTGAGTGCAATCAGAATGAACAGCACCATCGTGGTGCCGAGGATTACCGTTTTCGCGACATAGCGGTCGAGGATATTCATGTTTGCCGCGAAACGGTATACCGCCACCCGTAGTGGGACACGACCAACCCCGCCGCGAACACCACCACCCCCGCATGCACCCACCACAGCCCGACCCACGCCGGCACCTGCTCGCGCTCAAGCCACACTTGCGACAGGCCGAGTAAGTTCGAGTACACGACATAAATGAGAATCGCGGCGACAAGCTTCGCGTAACGACCCTGGCGCGGTGAGGTGCGGCTCAACGGGACCGCAAGTACGACGAGCAGCACGCCCATCAGCGGCACCGACGCGCGCCACTGAAGTTCCGCGATGGCACCAGGCGTCGACGACGAGAACAATGCGAGCGTCGGCAACGACGCGAGCCAGAGCGCCTGCTCCGAACCCTCGCCGCGCGCGATACGCACTCCGTGCTCTGCGAATTCGACTTGCTGATACTCGGCGCTCCCCGGCGTACCGCTGTAGCGCCGTCCGTCATAGAGGACGAGGTGACGCGCACCGGATTCGCGGTCGGTGCGCTGTTCGGCACGCGCCGCAAGCGATACCGACAAGGTCCCGTCCGCGCTGCGGCCCTGAATGAACACGCGGCGCAACTCGCGCCCGCCATCCGCGACTTCGTCGGCGTAGAACACCGTCTGACCGACGCTCCGGAACCGTCCCGGCTCGAACCCGGCGGCCTCGGCCTCCTGCGCGGCGTTGCTGCGGACCTGTTCGCTCGCCCGTCCCGCCCAAGGGCTGATTTGCAGCGAGAGCACCGCGAGCCCCAGGGCCGCGACACCCGCCAGCACCATCAGCGGCCGCATCAGGCGTCCGTAGCCAACGCCGCACGCCATCAACGCAGCCATCTCGCTGTCCTTGTACAGGCGACCAAGGGCCAGCATCACCGCAAGAAACAGGCTCACCGGCACGAGGACCGTCAGGTAGTGGATTGAGGTGAGGCCGAGGAGCGCAAAAACCACGTCCGACGGGAGATTGCCACCTGCGGCCTCCCCGAGATACCGGGCGAAGCGGCTCGTCAGCATAATCAACAAAAGTACGAAAGTGACCGAGACCCAAGTCTGGATCACTTCCCTCAGCAGATATCGGTCGAGCGTCGAAAGCAAGCGTAAATCCTTGTAAACTACGGGGCCTTCTCGGGCCGTATTATAAGGAGCTGTACATGCAGATTACGCTGAAAACCGGATCGTCGGCGACCCTGAAGACCGCCTGCCTCGTCATCGGGCTCGCGGAGGGGACAAAGCTCACCGGGATTGCAGCGGCGCTCGACAAGAACGGCGGACTGTCGCGCCTCATCAAGCGCGGTGATTTCGAAGGCAAATTCGGCCAGCTGATGGTCGTGTATGACCTCGAGGGCGCGAGCGCGGAACGCGTATTGCTCTTCGGCCTCGGCAAGAAAGACAAGATTGAAACGCAGTGCCTTCGCAGAGCCCTGATCAAGGCCACGCAGTTCGTCGCCGAAACCGGCGCCGCCGACGCGGTGTTCGCAATCGGCGACCTCGCGACGAAAACACTCGACGACTACTGGCTCGCGCGACACGCTGCCGAAGCCATCAACTTCGCGATGTATCGCTACGAAACCACGTTCAGCAAAAAGCCGACCGCCCGCAAGCTCAAAAAAGTCGCCCTTCTCCAGCCCAAAAATGTAGGAGCGGCGCCTTCGCGCCGCGATTTTAAGCGGGGCCTCGACCACGGCAACGCCGTCGCCGCGGGTGTCGCGCTCGCGCGCGAGCTCGCGAACCTGCCCGGCAACATCTGTACGCCGACCTACCTCGCGAACCAAGCGAAAGCGCTCGGCAAGAAGTACCCGAAGATGTCGGTGAAGGTGCTCGAAGAAGCCGACATGAAGAAGCTCGGCATGGGCTCGCTGCTGTCGGTATCGCGCGGCTCGCGCCAGCCCGCGAAACTCATCGCGATGGAGTGGAATGGTGGCAAGAAAGGCGACAAGCCGCATGCCATCGTCGGCAAGGGCCTGACCTTCGACGCAGGCGGTATTTCGCTGAAGCCGGGTCCCGGCATGGACGAGATGAAGTTCGACATGTGCGGCAGCGCAAGCGTGTTCGGCACGATGACGGCCATTGCGGAAATCGGCCTCCCCATGAACGTCGTCGGCGTCATTCCGTCGAGCGAGAACCTCCCCGACGGCGATGCGAACAAACCCGGCGACATCGTGACCACGATGTCGGGCCTCACCGTCGAGATTCTGAATACCGACGCCGAGGGCCGCTTGATTCTGTGCGACGCGCTGACCTGGACGGAGCGCACGTACAAGCCGAAGAGCGTCATCGACATCGCGACCCTGACCGGCGCGTGCGTGATCGCGCTC
>CAYXYM010000111.1:0-3828 GCA_964469285.1 uncultured Gammaproteobacteria bacterium
CGGCTCTGTGTGGCGTGGCGTATCGAGCGCACGCTGTAGCCAGCCAATCGAATATTCGCGGTTCAAGCGTTTGGCGAAGCGCAGAGCGCCCGCGGGCGCGAGAATGAGCCATAGCCCCCCAAGCGTCGCAAAGATGACGCTGACCGCGCCGAGCACCCAGAATGCATCGGTTAGCCAGCCTGTGACAGCGATATTATCCATCGAATCCCCCAATACGCTCAGCGGCCGCGGAGCAGCTCTGCTGTATCCGCTGATTGCGTCCAGACGAACGCGTTGACGCGAGCAAGTCGCACCCCGGCGAGTTCATCCCGCTCGTTGTAAACCAGTTCTGTGCGGAATACCAGCCGCGGTGGGCCGGGCATCTCCGTCCGGAAGTACTGGTCGAAACGAACGAGATAAACTAATTCTCGCGATTCGAGATCGAAATACCAGTGCCCCGGCGGCAAGTTTGCGGGGTCAACTCCGCTCATCTCTCCTAGATAATTATCTGGTGCCTCGGATAGAAGTCGCATGGGATTAACACCTTCAAGTCGCGCGACGCTTTCGAGGCCGGAATCAAGGATACGTGCAGCGACCTCGAGGCCAATCGCGCTACGCGCCGCGCCTGCGATGGTCGCCGTGGCCGCAGCTTCCGCGTCACCGCGTAGCGGCATAATTCGGTCCATGGCGATGACGTACAGGACGACGACCAGGATGACAACGAGTGTCATCTCAAGCAGCGTGAAGCCGGACTGAAACCTCATCAGCCGACAGCCTGCGCAAGGTCCCACATCGGCAGAAACACGCCGAGCGCGAGGACGAGAACCATGAGGCCGATGGCGACGATTAATACGGGCTCGATGGCCGATGACAGGTTGTCGATGTCGACCTCGACCTCGCGCTCGTAGAAGCCCGCGACCTCGTCGAGCATCTCGTCTACTTGGCCGGTCTCTTCGCCGACGGCAATCATCTGAAGCACCAGCGGTGTGAACAGGCCGACGCCGGACGCGCTGCGCAACAGGCTCTCACCGCGCTCCACGCCGTTTCGCATCGACAGCACGCGTTCGCCGAGGTATTCGTTGTCGAGCGCTTTCGCCGTCAGCGTCAACGCCTGCACGAGCGGTACGCCCGAGCGGAATGTCGTCGAGAATGCGCGCGCAAAGCGCGCAAGCGTCGCGCGCAGGATGATGTCGCCGACGATTGGAATGTCAAATCGAATCCGATCCCAGGCATAGCGACCGGACTCGGTGCGCACCCAGTAGCGGAACCAGACGAACGCGACGCCGATTGCGCCGAATACCATCCACCAATAGTTGACCATGAAATCGGAGACTGCGAGGATCGCGCGCGTTGCGAGCGGTAACTCGACGCCACCCCGCGCGAACACGCTTGCGAAAGCAGGAATCACGAAGATGGTAATGATGGTAATCGCAATCGCGACGGCGGTGACGACGATGGCCGGATAGCGCAGCGCCTGTTTGATACGCGTCCGAATCGTATGATCCACAGTCAGGTATTGGTGCATGCGCAGGAAGGCTTCCTCGAGCGCGCCGGAGTTCTCGCCGACGCGGACGATGTTCACGTACAGCGGCGAGAAGATTTTCGGGTGCATCGCGAGCGCCGTGGCGAGGTCGCGGCCCGACTCTAGCGTCTCGACCATGTCGCCGATGGCCTCACGCAGCACGACGTTGCGCGTGGAGTCGGCGAGCCCCTTAAGACCGCGGACCAGCGGGACGCCGGCCTTCACGAGCGTATACATCTGGCGGCTGAACAGGATTAGTTCCTGCAGGGTTGGCTGGCCAGCACCGAGCTTCCGTAGCCAGGCCTGCAACGGCTCTTCCTTCTCGACGACCGGATTGATGTCGACGGGCGTGATGCCGAGGTTGAACAGCTGGTTCGCGACCGAGTCGGCGTTCTCCGCCTCGACGCGACCAACAACCGCGTCGCCGCGCGTGTTGCGACCTTTATAGACGAAAGTCGGCATCAGCCCAGCAGTTCGTCAATGCCGCCGGACAGGCGCATCGCTTCGTTGATAGACGTGACGCCGGCCTCGGCGATGTCGATTGCGTGTCGGATCAGCGGTCGGAATTCTGCTCGTTGCGCCGCAGCGTGAGCGAAGGCGTCCGCGTCACCGCGCCGCAGCGCCTCAGTCAGCGCATCATCGAACTCGAGCAGTTCGTACACGCCGATGCGGCCGCGGTACCCGGTATTGTTGCAATAGGTGCAGCCGGCGCCGAGCCGTGATTTGAAGTTTCCGGCCGCGTGCCCACCGATGTGGCTCGCGAGCCACGCGCGCTGGTGCGTATCGAGTTCATGCGCCTCGCCGCAGTATTCGCAAACGCGGCGCACGAGCCGCTGCGCGATGACGGCCTGCAATGCGGCTGCGAGCATGAAGCCCTGCGCGCCCATGTCGAGCAGGCGGGTCACGGTAGAGACCGCGTCGTTCGTGTGCAGCGTCGACAGCACGAGGTGGCCGGTCATCGCGGCGCGCAGGCCGATCTCAGCCGTTTCGCGGTCGCGCATTTCGCCGACCATGATGACGTCCGGGTCCTGGCGCAGCGCCGACCGGAGTACGCGCGCGAAGTCGAGGCCGATTTTTGGGTTGATTTGGACCTGGCTGATACGCGGCAGACGGTACTCGACCGGGTCCTCGACGGTGATGATTTTCGTCTCGGGGTCGTTGATGCGCGCGAGCGTTGCGTACAGCGTGGTCGTTTTACCCGAGCCCGTCGGGCCCGTCACCAGCAGCATGCCCGAATTGCGCTGCGACACGCGCAGGTATGCGGGCAGCATCTCGCCGGGCATGCCGAGCGACTCGAGCTGCATCAGCGTCGCCGACTGGTCGAGCAGTCGCATCACGACCGACTCGCCGTACTGGATCGGCATGGTCGACACACGCACGTCGATGGTGCGGTCCTTCACGCGAATCGTGAAGCGACCGTCCTGCGGTAGTCGTTTCTCCGAGATGTCGAGCTGAGACATCAGCTTCAGGCGCGTGACCAGCGCCGATGTGATGCGCTTGCCCTCAATGATTTGCTCGTGCAGCACGCCGTCGACCCGCTGGCGGATGCGCAGTACGTGCTCATCCGGCTCGATGTGGATGTCCGATGCGCCGACCTGCGTCGCGTCCTCAAACACCGACTGCAATAGCTTGATGACGGGGGCATCAACGACGCCCTCGCTCTCGACGAGCGTGTTCAGGTCGAAGTCGCCCTGCATCAGCTCCTGGCCGAGTTCCTCGGCGAGCGTCGAGATTTCCTCGGTGCGCCGGTACACGATGTCGATCGCACGAAGCAGGTCCGACTCGCGCACGAGCGCGATACGCAGATTCTTCTTCAGCAGACGCGCGAGCTCGTCGTACGCGAAAATGTCGGTCGGGTCGGCCATGCCGACCAGCAGGCCATCACGGCCCTCGCCGAGCACGATCGCGCGGTAACGGCGCGCATGCGTTTCGGGCAGCAGACGCACGACTTCGGGGCGGAACTGGTAATGCTTGAGATCGACGAGCTGGATGTCGAGCTGCTGCGCAAGAAACTCGAGCAGCTGCTTCTCTTCGAGGAAGCCGAGTTCGATAAGGACACGGCCGAGCTTGCGCCCGGACTTCTTCTGCTCGGCGAGCGCCTGCACGAGCTGGTGCTCGGCGATGACCTTGTGCTGGACCAGCAGGTCGCCAATCCGAACTTTCTGTCGCTGACTCATCGGGCGAGTACTGCAAGGCGTTCGCGCACGAATGCGGCGACTTCGGCCGACAGGCGCGCATCGCGCATCGCGCTTTCGTACGCCGCGTACGCGGCTTCGTTGCGCTGTTCCGCCTCAAGCGAGATGCCAAGACCCATCCACCAGAGGCCC
>CAYXYM010000112.1:0-3533 GCA_964469285.1 uncultured Gammaproteobacteria bacterium
GAGTCCGGTGCGCGGACCGGATTCGCGGCGCTCGTCGCAGCGATCGTCGTCGGCATCACAATCTTGTTTGCGGCGCCGTTGTTCGAGCACGTGCCGCGTGTCGCACTCGCCGTTGTAATCGTCCTCGCGATTCGCCGCCTCGTGAGCTTCGTGCCGCTGAAACGTGCGTTCCAGGCGCGACGCCAAGATGGCATCACCGGCATTGTGACTTTCCTGCTGACACTCGCGGTCGCGCCGGCGTTACACCAGGCGGTCCTCGTCGGCGTACTGCTCTCGCTCGGCCTATTCCTATATCGCTCAATGACGCCGCACGCGGTCGTGGTCGGCCGCCACCCGGATGGCACGCTACGCAACGCCGAGCTGTTCAGGCTGCCGCCGTGTGACCAGATCACCATCGTGCGCTTTGACGGCCCGTTGTACTTCGCGAACGCCGGGCACTTCTCCGACCACGTTCTCGCCGCGATGGCCGCAAAGCCGTCGCTCAGATACCTGATCATCGATTGCAGCGGTATCGCCGAAATCGATGCGACCGGTGAGCAAGTGCTCGCCGATGTGCTGCAGGAACTCTCAGAGGCCGGCGTCATGCTGGTGCTGTGCTCGGTGCGCAGCGCCGTGCGCGACGTGCTGCAGCGCACAGGTCTGCTCGAGAAAATCGGCGAGGAACCGATACGCCGCGACGCCGATGACGCGCTCGCATGGGTATGGCCGAAGTTAGAGCCGGGCCACAAGGACCGCTGCCCGCTACGCGTCTACCCCACCGACGCTTAGCTGAATTCAACTCCGCTGCGCGGTCAGAAACCGGTCCAGCGCATCTGAAAACGCTTTTCGCTCGACCTGGCCCAGCGCCGCCGGTCCACCGGTATGAATGCCACTACCCCGCATCGTGTCCATGAAATCGCGCATCGTGAGTTTCTGCTTGATGGTCTCGGTGGAGTAAAGCTCGCCGCGCGGGTTCAGTGCGTGCGCGCCCTTCTCCAGTACCTCAGCCGCGAGCGGGATGTCGCTCGTGATTACAAGGTCGCCGGGCTCGGTGCGCCGCACGATTTCATTGTCGGCGACGTCGAATCCCGGCGCGACGCGGATCGCGGTGATTAATTTCGACTTTGGTACCCGCACCGGCTGGTTCGCAACCATCGTCAATGGGATGCCCGTGCGCAGTGCGGCGCGGAACAACACTTCCTTGATGACGGCCGGGCACGCGTCTGCGTCGACCCAGATCCTCATTCGCCGTCGGGATAGATGACCGGCTCGTTCGCGGCGACCGTGATCGGGTGGTAGCTCGATTTTGCGGCGTCGTACACGCGTCGCGCAAAGTCCGTCTGCCCTGTTTCCATCAGGGCCTTGTACAGCGGCGCAATGAGGAGGTTACGACCAATGCTCATCAGGAACGCCTCGAGGCGCTCGTAAGCAGGCTCATATCGGTTCCGCACCGCGTGCTGCAACCAACTGCGCGCGATCATGTTGTTCTCCGACGCGGTCAGGTCGAACGCGCTGTCGAGCGCATCAAGCTGCTCGGCGGACAACTCGCTCGGCAGCCCGTCGAGGAAGTGCAGCCACTCGTGCACCGTCCACGCCTCGGTGTCGATGTCGCCCGCGACGACCTCGCCTGCCAACCACGCGTCGCGCACGCCGTCGATGCGCGAGAACGCATCAGATTCCGGCGGCACGAACGTGTCGGGCATGCCCGGTTCGTGGATCCACGCGTGGACCTGCTCCCGTGTCACGGTGTCCGGATGCGTGCCGAGCAGATGCTCGTACAAGTAAGCCTCGAACTGCGCAGTGGTGATGCTCTGGAACGCGAAGTGGTCGAAATAGCCGCGCAGGAACGCATCAAACGTCTCGCGACCGAATTCCCGCTCCAGCCACATCAGGAAGAACATACCCTTCGCGTACGGCACGTCGGTGAACACGTCGTCCGCATGCTCTCCCGTCAGATCGATCGCGAGAATCTGCGCGGCCGGTGACAGTTCTTCCATCTCTGCGGCCAGCGACTGATAGTCGAGTGCCGCTTCCATACGCGCGCGGTCCTCGCCGTAAACCGCCTCCATGATGCGGAGGGTCACGTAGGTCGTGAAGCCCTCGTTCAACCACAGGTCGCGCCAGGTTGAGTTCGAGACAAGGTTCCCGGACCAGGAGTGCGCGAGTTCATGCGCGATCAGCGCGACGAGGCTGCGGTCGCCGGCGATCACTGTCGGCGTGATGAACGACAAGCGCGGGTTCTCCATGCCACCGAACGGAAAACTCGGTGGCAGAATCAGTAGGTCGTAACGGTCCCATCGGTACGGGCCGTACAGTGTCTCAGCGACCTCCGTCATGCGCTCTGTATCCGCAAACTCATCGGCGGCTGCAGCGACGAGGTCGGCTTCTGCGTACACACCGGTTCGGTGGCTCATCGCCTCAAACGCGAGGTCGCCAACACCAATGGCAATGAGGTACGGCGGCACTGCCTGCGGCATGTCGAACTGGAACTCGCCATCGAGCGCCGCTTCAGGATGATTCTCAGCGCTCATCACCACGCGCATGCCTTCGGGCACGCGGATGGTCGCTGCGTACGTGACGCGGACACCGGGCGAGTCCTGGAGCGGAATCCAGCTGCGCGTGTGAATCGCCTGCCCCTGGCTGAACAAGAACGGCAGCTCGCCGCCAAGCGTCTGGTGCGCGGGCAGCCACTGCAAAGCGGTTGCGCCGGGACTGGTCGCGTATTCGATGCGAACCTGGTCGGTGTCGTCGCCCAGCATGATGGTCAGGGGCGCGCCGAGGTCAGCATCCACTTCTCCGAGCGCATGTTCAAGCGCCGCGCCATTGGCATCGGTGACGGCAGCGATCGTCAGGTCGCGCGTGTCGAGCACCAGCGTGGCGGCGCCATCGGTGACTGACAGGTCCAGCGTCGCGCTGCCGCGCAGCGCGCGGGCCGCGAAATCAACGTCGAGGTCGAGCGCGACGTGCGTGACGCGCGCATCGTTCGGATTGCCGTACGAATGTGGGTCATCCTCGACCTGCGAAGCCGGCGCAGGCATCGAGGCATCTTCGCCGTTGTTGCCGCCGCACGCCGTGAGCGCGCCCGTCATTACCGCCACCATCAACCATTTGTTCATTCGAATCCCTTGATTAAGTATGAATCACCGACGCACGATACCAATCGCCGCACCGGTACTGCAGTCGACCCGCAAAAGCTCATCTCGGCCGACGTCGTAGCGCGCATCCGCCACTGTGTAATCACCCTCACCGTTCGCAGAGCGTACGAGCGTCAGGCGGACACCGTTTCGAGCGTCCCATAATGGGCTGGAACAGCTGAGCGGCTCTGCAGGCGCATCGGACGCGAACGTCTCGGGGACGTCGGCGGCTGGGCGCAGTACCGTACCTGGTCCGAAATCCGACGTCGCGCAGCCGACGAGCAACCCGGTGAGCGAGAGCGCAATAACGCGTGTCATACGAGTTGTGGTCGAACGCGCTCGAGTATCACAATCAGGAACGTCGCAATCGGCCCCAGCACCAGCGAGATGAGCCACCAGATGAGGCCGCTACGTCCCTTG
>CAYXYM010000113.1:0-3655 GCA_964469285.1 uncultured Gammaproteobacteria bacterium
CACCGGCGCGATTGGTCGGCCGAGTTGAATCGTCGCATCCAACCAATAACACGGCAACCAGTGCAACTAGTGACTTAAGATTTGCTCGATACATTGCGACTTCCCAAACCAGACCGGCTCCGGCACCGGCGACCGCGTGGAATAGTTCGACGGCTCCGCGATCGGCAACACCTCGTAGCCAAAACGAAATGACTTCACCGGTGGTATGCCGTCACCGGCCCTGCCGAGGATCACATCCGTAACCGACAGTCGCAACAGCATATTCCGCAATCGAAACGTCCGTACCGCACCCCAGTCGTGGACCGCTGCGCAATCTCCGACGACATCCGACAAGAGGAACCGCGCACGACCTTCCCAATCGGCCGTCGCGCGTTCATTTTCAATCAAGAGCGACGGTCGGGTATCAACTGAATACTGGGCGGTGAGCCGGCAGTGGAACAAGCCGGAGTGATTAAACGCTTCGGTATCGCTGTTGCCGGAAAAGCAGGCAAGCAGGTAGCTCGGGTGGCCTTTGGAATCATAAATGTCTATTTCGAGGCCGGGGTCGGTGTCACTCGTAAACACCACGGCTCCGCCCTGCCGGGTAACATCCGGCCACTTCGGGTCAGACCGTGCGCTGTCCCAATAACTCACCGACCTCCGTAGGATTAACCGCTCACTCGCACCCGACGGGAACGTGACCGTACCTTCAAGCCCCCGCGCGGTGACTTTACCCTCGAATCGAGCGGGCGCGTCGTCGGCCAATGGAATGTTGAACGCTAACGTTTCGCCCGTCTGGACGACTTGGACGACGTTGACTTCACCGGCACCTCCTTCGGCAATCTGCACGACTGCGCGGAGTCCCTTATTGGTAGGAATAATTCGTACTTCATATCCTAGAAGGTCGCCACCTTCTTCGTGATAAGCAAGGGAAGAGTACGTTCCCGCGATTCGTAGATCTGGCACCGCGACGGTAACAAGCATCGCACTGAGTAGGGCAATACTCGCCGACGCGCTCATTGTTTCTTCCGAACGGGAAATGTCAGTTGCACAATTGGCTGCTCCGTTTTTCCCTCAAATCGCCGGTGATAGGCGCAGCGACTGCACGCGACCGTAGGTCATCGTGCGCCACAGCCATTCCATGGGTCCGATGCGGTACCGCTCGAGCCACCACCCGCTGAACCAGACCTGCGCGGCGAACAGGACGAGCGCCATGACGGTGGTCGCCGCGCGGCCGTATTCCCCGTACAGCCCGAGTCCGTAGCCGTAGAACAGCAGCGTGAACACGACCGAGTGTGTGAGGTAGTTGGTCAGCGCCATGCGGCCCGCGGGTGCGAGCGTCGACAGGATGCGTGCGGGCGCCACGCGTCGCAGAAGCAGCGCAATCGACGAGACATACGCGAGACAAAGCGCGAGGTTGGCAACCGTGGCCGCCGAGAACACTTTCGCGCCGGCAATCGTCGGGTACATCATCTCGACCGCACCGGCATTCATGCCAACGTACAGTGCGGCCGGGATGCCAATCAGGAATCCGAACAGCGCAAGCCGCCGGAACAGCGGCGCCGAGCCGTCCGGCGCGCTGAAGACGCCCGCACGGCCGAACGATGCACCGATCAGGAACAGGCCGAGGACCGACGTCGAGAAAAACAGCCAACCGCCGCCGCCGTACAGCGTGGTCCACTCGTGGATACGCCAAGCGACGGCCTCCAGGTAGGTACCCGAGCCATAGACGACGTGACCGTGCGCAATGTCAGCCAACATGGCCGCGCGGTTCGCTTCGAACTCCGCGGCCATCCCCGGTCCTTCCGGGGTATTCATCGCGAATCCGATGGCGAGTGCACCGAGCCACATCAGCGCGGGCGCGACGACCAGGGACGCGATGCCCCACTTCCAGAGCCGCTTCGCCGGTGTACGCGCGAACAGCAGCAGAAGGAAGCCGACTAGTGCGTACATCAGGAGGATGTCGCCAGACCAGACCAGAAACGCATGCGCGACGCCAATCAGGAGCAGCCCGAACAGGCGTCGGGCGAATAACAGCCGCGGTGCGGCGCTGCGGGCGAGTGCGCGGTCGAGGAAGATTACGAATCCGACGCCGAACAAAAGCGAGAACATCGTGTAGAACTTGCCCTGGATCAACACGTACACGAGCCAGGCGACCGCGTAGTCGATGCCGGTGAGCGTCGTGTCCAGGCCAAACACCACGGCCTGCATGGGCTTCTGGAAATACTCGATGTTCATGAGCAGGATGCCCAGCAGCGCAAAGCCGCGGATGATGTCGAGCGAATGAATGCGTTCCGCCGGCGTGGTCGGTTCTGCGATCATCGGGAATCCCCCAGGATTATCGGTATCGGCCTCTCTGAGTATGGCTTAAAATTCGGGTTATGCCAGTCGACCACTTTTCGGAAGCCCAGCGCTACATCCCCGGCGGCGTGAATTCGCCCGTCCGCGCGTTCCGCGGCGTCGGCGGAGAGCCCCTCTTCATCCGCCGCGCGTACGGTCCTTACGTCGAATCGGAGCATGGTGACCGCTACATCGACTTCGTCGGCTCGTGGGGGCCGATGATTTGCGGGCACGCTCACCCGGCCGTCATCGAGGCCGTGCAACGGACCGCCGCCGATGGCCTAAGCTTTGGTGCACCGTCGGTGCTTGAGACGGAGCTCGCGCGACGCGTGTGCACGCTGGTGCCATCGATCGAACAGGTCCGGTTCGTGAGTTCGGGCACCGAAGCGACGATGAGCGCAATCCGCCTCGCGCGCGGCGCGACGGGGCGCGACGCAATCGTAAAATTCGAGGGCTGCTACCACGGCCATTCCGACTCGCTGCTCGTCAAGGCAGGCTCGGGCGCGCTGACGCTCGGCGTACCAACCTCGCCCGGTGTGCCGGCTGATTTTGCGCGCCACACCATCACGCTGCGTTACAACGATGCCGACGCCGTGCGTGCGTGTTTCGACGAATTCGGCACGCGCATCGCGGCAATCATCGTCGAGCCGGTTGCCGGCAATATGAACTGCGTGCCGCCCGTGCCGGGGTTCCTCGAGGCGCTGCGCGCGCAATGCGACGCGCATGGCGCGCTGTTGATTTTTGATGAGGTCATGACGGGGTTTCGCGTCGCGCTCGGCGGCGCGCAGGCGCATTACGGCGTCACGCCCGACCTCACGACGCTCGGCAAAATCGTCGGCGGCGGCATGCCGGTCGGTGCATTCGGCGGCCGCAGAGACATCATGGCGCACATCGCGCCGCTCGGCTCGGTTTACCAGGCCGGCACGCTGTCGGGAAATCCGGTTGCGATGGCCGCGGGCATCGCGACGCTCGACCTCGTCGCTGCGCCTGGTTTCCACGAACGACTTGCAGCGGCGACGCAGAAGCTCATGCATGGCCTCGCAAATGCGGCATCGGCTGCAGGCATCACCGCGTCAACGCACCACGTGGGCGGCATGTTCGGATTGTTTTTCACGGACGAAGCGAACGTGCGCTACTACGAGCAAGTGATGGCGTGTGACGCGAAACTGTTCGGGCGGTTCTTCCACGCGATGCTCGAGCGCGGCGTGTACCTCGCGCCCTCTGCCTATGAAGCGGGGTTCGTATCGAGCGCACACGACGATGCGGTGATCGAGGAGACGATTACGGCGGCGACGGCCGCGTTCGCGAGCCTCAGGCCCTAGTCATCGCCGGCAGC